>CAYPDL010000022.1:0-41181 GCA_964409475.1 uncultured Desulfobacteraceae bacterium
GGGGTTTGTTGAGTTGCTTGGGTTTATTGGGTTCGGGAGGAACTGGCAGATTCGCAATTTGTGCTCAATTCTTCAATCCCTTGAGCCTTGCGCCTCACGCCTACTTCTCATACCTCTACCAGTTCAATGTCCCCCCATGTGGCCATGGCGTCGCGCAATATGACCACACCGCCCAGGATCCCCTCGATCCTATCGGCCCACCCGGCAGCGTTTTCAAGATCCCTCTTTTTTTTGATCCTGTTTCCCAGGGCCGTTGCTGCGCTATCGGCCAAAGCGGCCGATGACGACAGAAGGCAGACCGCATCCGCAATCCCCTGACTCAGTGAGTGGCCGATGGTGCCCGAGGAAGAACAAACGCCTAAAGGCATCTGGCGCGTGGGGATGAGGATTCCAAACCTCTCGCTGAGGGGCGACGTCCCTGCAAAAATCGATACGGTCAGGGGTCGATCGGCCTTCAGGAAAATGTCTCCCCCATTCTCAACAATCACCTGATCCGTCAGATTCAGGAGCCCTTCTCCGACCTGCTGGGCGATAGCCCCGGCGACAGCGGCCATCGGTCCGACACGGGCCTTCCTTGCTGCACGGATCATCTCTTTTACCAACTGGGGCGCATATGGGTCTTCCTTCAGGGGGAGGAGAGAATTTAAAAACTCCGGGTGGAATCGGATATAGGTTTCAAGCTGATGCCTCAACGCAAATACCAGATCCCTGGTTTCCTTTTCCAAATCTCTGTCCGCGCAGACCCATAGATCTGTTTCTCTGACAGCTACCTGAAAGCAGAAGAGCTCTCCGGGCCGGGTCCTTTTTCTGTAGGTTCGTTCTGTGTATGAGGGCATAAGATAGCTTATGCTGTTATGTTCTGAAAGGGTCCTTGCCGACAGGGTGAAGAGGCTGAACCATCCGTAGGGGCAGGCAGGGTTATTAAAAAAGGCTTCCCAGCATGCCGTTATTCTGTCCCTTATAAATCTTCCCTCCTAAGTGGTTTAAGATCCCGGGACAAAAGATGCACGCACATCCGAGAAGCCTTTTTTTGCAATTTGATTCTCTTTCTGTGCAAAACCCCTGCCACAGCTTCATCACATAATCAATGACAATAACCGAGTATCCCCTTCGGTTCACCGGTTGCTGCCCTCCGCATCTGCTCAAAAAGTCTCACATCCCATGATTTAACATATTGATATGGCATTGATAATAGCCTAACAAAATAAAAAGGAGCTTGAAGAAAGGCCGTATATATTGAGTTCAAACGATGTCTCCGTCTTCTAGGAATTGCGAGAGGATCGCAACATATTGCGGTAAACGGCGTTACGTGCATACCCCGATTTACGAATAAATTATAAAGAGTTAACCCAACCATAAGCAAAACCACATGCAAAAGTGTATTAAGAATGCCACAGAGTGTGAAATTAAACGACACCTTTCTGGATTGAGGATCGACGACGGCGTTGAATCCAGTGGATTTCAAGGCGTCTAAATCCGTTTCGCTCCACTGTAACGGTCGCTGTATGTTTCACTCAGCCCGGCCCTGTCCATTTTCATGGCAAGAGGCAGATGGTCGAGGATATCCTGGGCCGTAATTCCGTCCTCGCCCTTTTCTTCGGCGGCCAGATCCCCGGCAAACCCATGGATAAAGACCCCTTTCAAGATTGCATCCCTCAGAGACAGGCCCAGGCCGAACATGGCGGCTACTGTCCCTGTCAGGACATCCCCTGATCCGGCGCTCGCCATGCCCGGATTCCCGGTCATATTGACATAAACCTTATCGTCGGGAAATCCTATCAGGGAACGGCCCCCCTTCAGAACAACCATTGCATTCAGGTCCTTTGACGTTCGCTGAAGGGTACGGATCTTGTCCCCATCGATTTCCTCAATGGTCAATCCGGTCAGCCTCGACATCTCCCCCAGGTGCGGGGTGAGAATGGTGTCGGCTTCTCGGGCCCTCAGGACCTCCAGATTCTCTGAAACGGCGGTAATCCCGTCACCGTCGATGAGGATCGGCCGATGGATTTCTCTGGCCAGCTCCCTCACCAGCCCCTGGGTTTCTTCGTGCAATGACAGGCCGGGGCCCAGAACAACCATGTCCATTTTGGCTGCCAGGTCCACCAGGGCATCCTTATTTTCAACTGCGATACTCCCTGCATTCGTCTCTTTCTGGGGTAAAAAGACGATCTCACTCCCCTTGGCGCCGATAAACGGGATAATGGATGCGGGTGCTGCGAGCCGCGAATACCCCCCGCCTGCCTTTAAAAAAGAAAGGGCGGAGAAATAGGGCGCCCCGAAATAGTGGGAGGCGCCTGCGATGAAGAGGACCTGTCCCACACTCCCCTTATGGGCGTTTCGGTCCCTTGCCGACAGTATTTTGGGCCGGTTGACCTCGATTTTGAGTGCATCAGAGTCATATATGACGGGTGGGAAGGAGATGTGCGTGACATACAGTCTTCCGCAGAATTCATTACCCGGGAAAAGGATATTGCCCAGTTTCGGAAGGCCGAAGGTAACGGTATAGTCGGCCCGAACAGCGATCCCCATCACCTTTCCGCTGTCGCCTGACACCCCTGAGGGAATGTCGGCACTGAATACCGTCTTTCCGCTGGCGTTGATCAGTTCAATGACGTCCTTGTAGAACCCTGTCACCTCCCGGATAAGCCCCGTGCCGAAGATGGCATCCACAATCGCGTCTGTATGGGCCATGTCCATTCTGATGGAATCCACGGAGGTCACCTCTCGAATAAGGATCCCCAGTTTCGAGAGGATGTCAAGGTTCAGCCTAGCCGAGCCCTTGTATTTCGCCCTGTCGCCTAAAATGAATACCTTGACCTTTCCCCCATTGGAGTGGATCTTCCTGGCAATCACAAATCCGTCACCGCCGTTATTCCCGATGCCGCAACAGACGACGAAGGTCTTTCCCCTGACGCCATACTCATTAGCGATAACAGAATAGGTTGCACCTCCGGCATTCTCCATCAACAGTTCTTCCTTGATGCCGAATACCTCGATGGCGGTCTGATCCAGACCTCTCATCTCAGAGACAGTGCTTATTTTCACGTCCTTCCCCCCATGATCCGGAAACATTTTAATCCGGTTGCTGATCCGTTTGCTCTAATGATTTGCAGTCGCCTTTCCAGAATGCCCGGATGATCTTGTTGTCTTTGTTCACTTCAAAATAGGTAATGCAATAGTCCATTGAAGAAACAGACTGCCCTGTGACATTTCCGGCGGTTTCACCGGTGCGTCCGCTTCGGGGATCCACCCGTGGCGGGTACTCAATAAGGGCCGAATGGGCCAATGGGTTCAAGGTGTATTCATCCCTCGTCTCAACATACACAAATACCTTGCCCTGGTCTGCGGCATCAAACGTCCTGCCTGGATACCCCCACGAATTGACGAGTTTGCCCGCATCATGCCCCACATATTCCTGGCACAGTTCGGTGTATCCCTTGCCTGTGGGCAGGCTCAGGGTCTTGCACCCTGAGACGGAGAGCGCAACGAACATGAAAAAGAAGAAAGATTTGATCAGCGTCTGTTTCATAAGACCTCCAAATTTTGATGCCCATGCAACAAGTTCTTTTTACATGGAGTTAGAGATTTAGGAATTAAGGCATTGTGAGGTATTGTAACCAGTTAGCGCTAATGGTTGCATTCGACAACCTGTGCTTTCCGACTTTTTACGAGGCCATCAATTTTAGGACGAGAACTTAACGACCTCGGCCCGAGGACCTATTTCCTCAAAATGGCATCACTTCGGACCGATTATAAAATCCGTGGACAGTTTTGCAAGGCAAAACCCACGCCCTGAGACAGAAATTCCAGATTTCGATGGAGTTAGGCAATTATCCATCACATATCGGGCTTCTGCCCGGACCCAGACCCCTCTTGACGCCGTTACCGTTGGCGGTGTATAGGATTGTGCGGAGGTCCTCCCGTGGATGAAAGACAGATCGAGTAGGGGTATGCGAGCTTTCACAGAAACCTGAATCGCATGTTGCGCGGGAAGGATGTAAAGGCCTTTAAATCCTTCGTGGCTTCTCATCCGATGGGGGCGGGAAGACTGTTCTGCTGCCTGGGCCTCAGCGACGAACTGGCTGAGATGGAGATGCAGAAAGCCATCCTGATTCGATCCACCCTGAGGGAGATGCATGCATAGGCCCTGAAGCGGCTCAATGAACGGGGGATAGAGGCCCCCAGACCTGGTACGGGGAAGAGTAAGAAGAGGCGTTTCCCCAGAGAGCAGGAAGGTAAAGATGACGGAACAGCGTGAACCCATACCCCCAGGCCTCATATTTATTGATAAGGAAGGTCTCTGGTATCACCGGGGCGTCGAGATGATCCGCCGGGAATTCATCCGGCTCTTTTATCAGAATATGGAGCTGGATTTAGAGGGGAGGTACCTGATCAACTGGGGCGATACCCGGTGTTATGTCGAGGTGGAGGATACCGCCTTTGTGGTGACAAGGGTCTCTCTTGAGCGCGGAAGCGGTCGCCAACCTTCGCGGTTCGAAGTCAGACTGAGCGATGACACCCACGAAGTGCTGGCGCCGGATACCCTCAGGGTGGGAAAGGATCATGTCCTTTACTGCACGGTCAAATCAGACACCTTCCCCGCCCGTTTAACCCGTGCCGCATATTATCAGTTGGCCGAGTTTATTGAAGAAGACGGCGGCGGCTATTTCCTACACCTCAATGGTCAGAAGCATTATATCGCTGCCTCTCACACCTGACGTCTATACCCCTTGAATCACGACTTCTCCTTCACCGGTGTTACAATTTCGATGTCAGCATTTTTTCGAAGGTTTTCGAGCCAGTTTTGAAAGATGCGTTGATGCTTGGCCTGAACCAACGATTCGCTAAACGCCTTTTCTTCCTTGCGGAAGGTTGTTTCGTCAATCCCTTCCTTTTCCAACCACCTGATGACAAATGCGCCCTTCTCGTTGACAAAGGGCTTATCCGGGAATCTTTCTTGGGCGTTGAGCCTGAAGGCCGTCTCAATCAGTTCCGGCGCATGTCCGATTTCCGATATGGGACCCCGCCTGGTAAAAAAGTCGGTCTCTCTGGGCGTGAGACCTTTCTCCTTGGCTGATTGATCCCAGGGTTTTCCCTCTTTAAGCTCTTTCAAATAGCTGGTTGCGGCAGCGGCGGCATCCCGGGCCGCCAGGTAATTCGTATAATCCTCCTTTACCTTTTCAGCCACATCTTTCAATTCCGGCAGATAAGACTCCCTGGTCTCCACGACCTGAAAAATATAAAATTTGCCTCCTAATTCAATCAGATCGGTTGTCTCGTTCTTCCCCAGGGCAAACAGGCTCTCTGTCATCTTTTCACTTCCGTCAACTCCTGGAACCGGTTCGGTCTTTGAGAAAAAGGCCGACTTTTTTGCCTCGAGCCCATGCTGTTTGGCGTAGACACTCAGCTCGATATCATAAGGCATCTGGTCTACAATGGACAGGCCCTTCTCATGGGCGAGTTCTGCGGCAGCATTCATGGTCAAGGCATCCACAATCTGGTCACGCACCTCCTCCAGCGACTGGGTGCGGGCCTCCTTGATATCTTCCACCTGGATAATGTGATATCCGAATGGCGTGCGGACAAGATCGCTGATCTCCCCCTTTTTCAAATTGAAAGCGACCTCTTCGAAGGCCGGCGTCATCTGACCTTTCTCAAAATAGCCCAGGTCCCCCCCCTTTGACTTGCTCGGACAGCTTGAGTGCGCCGTAGCGAGTTTGGCGAAGTCCTCACCCTTGCGGACCTTTGCCAACACCGCTTCAGCCGCCTTTCTGACCTTTTCCTCGGTCTCTTTCAGGGCGTCCTCGCCAAGGTTAAACAGAATATGCCTTGCTTTCACCTGTTTGGGATGGCTGTATGCCGCATGATTATATTCATAAAAGGATTGAATCTCTTTTTCAGTGATGCGCACGCCATCCTTGAAGGGAGCGGGGTCTATCTCGACATATGACGCCTGGATATGTTTCGGTACGCGATAGCTCTCCTGATTCGCTTCAAAGTAGGTCTTCAGTGCAGCCTCATCAAACGTGACCGATTTCCGGAAATCCTCCGGCTTGAACGCTACAAAAGCGACCTTTATCTTTTCGTTGACAAATGTGTAGCGTTCCAGGACCTCCTGCTCGGTCGCCCCCAGAAAGGCGAACAGGAATTGCTGCAGTTTCCTGTCCAGAAGGTCCTGGGTGATCGATGCCTCAAAATCGTCCGGCGTCATGTGATTGTGACCCAGAAGGGACTGGTAACGACCCATGTCGAACTGGCCGTTAATCTGAAATGCGGGGTAACTCATAATCGCCTTCTGACACTCACTTTCCGTTACGTCGATCCCTAAGCGTCTTGCGGCCTGGGTCATGAGCCTCTGGTCAATAAGCGTGTTCAATGCCCTTGTCTTCAGATCCAGCGCCTTGATCATGTTTTCATTCCACATGTCTTTGTACCTTGCCTGATATGCGGAAATCATGTCCCGGTAGGTCTTTTCATATTCCGGCCCGCTGATGACCTCTCCGTTGACATAGGCGATTTTCAGGGCCTGGTTCGAGGTAAAGGAATAGCCGAAATAAAAGACAAAGACCACGGCGATAATGCCTATCAAAAATTTTATCAGCCAAGACTTGGCGTGCCTTCTCATGATACTTAATACCATTTAAATATCCCCTCCTGTTGTCATACCCTCTTTGTTCGAGGCTTCCCGAGCCTTGTCCGAGAATTGGAGCTGGCAAAATAGCACGATCCCTAACGGATGTCCATCACAATTTGGGACCCGCACAAATCCCATCCTGCTCCAAAACGGACATAGCCTTCAAGTGCCAGTTTTTGGGGTTCCGGATGTGCATCATGTTGTTTTCAGGTCATTATTCAATCAACAATTATAAATCGATAATCATAAATCCTATACCATCATGCCTGCGGATTAGCAGTTGAAAATTATTCACCGAGATGATAAAATTTCAAAAAAAGAAGGGTTCCGCTATGTGAAAGGGACAAGCGCATGAAAAAGGAATTGTGGTCAGTTACCGAGGTATTGGAATTCTTCCAGGTGGAGGAGGGCCTTCTCAGGGATCTGGAAGGAGAGGAGATTATATGTCCGGCCTGCAATGAAGGTCTCCCGACCCGGCTGTTTGATGTTCGCGAACTGGAAAAGCTGCGGATTGCAAAAATTCTCATGGAGGAAATGGACGTCAATCTGTCGGGCGTAGAGGTCATCCTTCAGATGCGCCAGAACATGATTGACATGAGGAGGCAGTTTGATGCTATTCTGGAAGATCTGGCCAGACAACTGAATGAACCTATTGAGAAAACTTAAAGAATTTCCCCTCCAGCCTCGTTTCAGATCCTGATGCCGCTCCTCACATCCTGTTCATAGAGGCTGTCCATCTTCTTGACCGTCTCGATGATTTCCGGGTCATCTGTCCTCGGTACCTTCACAACCAATTTGATCAGGAGGTTGCCCCGCTGCCGGGTCTTGATGTTGGTCGCTCCCTTTCCTTTCAGTCTGAGCGTCTGGCCGCTCTGACTCCCCGCCGGCACCTTGACCTTCACTGGGCCCTCAATGGTAGGGACATGGATGGTCCCGCCGGCCATGGCCTCCCCGACCGTCACCGGCACCTCCATGAGGAGATCATCCCCCTCTCTTTTCAGAAACGGGTGCAGCTTCAGATGAATGATCAGGTAAAGGTTTCCGGGCGCGCCGCCATTCAGGCCCGGCTCGCCCTTGCCCGCTACACGGACCTTGGAGCCCTCCCGAACACCCTGCGGAATAACCACTCGGATCTTCTCTGTGCCTAGGACCTGCCCGCTCCCCTGGCACTTCGAGCAGGGTTTCCCTATCTGTCCGTGTCCGTGACAATGGGGACAGGGCTTGGTAAAATGCATGGGACCCTGGGCCACCTCCTGCCGGCCTGAACCGCCGCAGTAGGGACAGGTGGTGATGCCGGCGCTCGGATCGGTTCCGGTGCCCTGGCACACGGGACAGGGGGTCGCCTTTTGCATTGCCAGCTCGGTCTCAAAACCCTTCAGGGCCGAGACCAGGTCAATAGTCATGTCATGGTGGACGTCCCTCCCCTTGGCGGTCATGGTGGATTTGAAACCGCCCCGTCCCATGCCGGGACCGAACAAATCGCCAAAAATGTCCTCGTAGCTTTCATACCGGCCGAATCCTTCCTCGCCGGGCCCCCCACCGGCCTGCTGAAAGGAACTCCATTTGGAATACTCCCTTGCCTTTTCCGCGTCAAACCCGGCCTGGAGCGCCTCTTCGCCGAATTCATCATACAACTTCCGCTTCTGTTCATTCCCGAGGCACTGATAGGCCCGGGAAATCTCCTTGAACTTCTGCTCCGCCTCCTTGTTTCCCGGATTGATGTCAGGGTGCCATTTTCGGGCTAGCTTACGATATGCCTTTTTTATCTTGTCCTGAGAGGCGTCTTTGGACACGCCCAGAAGCGCGTAGAAATCTTGAGACATGACATATACCGCCTTGGATAATAGTGCTTTTGAGGAATCAAAAAAGGATATCGCAGGGAGGCGCCCGTTGTCAAACCCTTAACCGCCGCTCCCGGCCACGACCGCGGCTTGCAGGCGAATCCGTATGTAGTGTCTGAACGAAGAAGCAGGCTTTTCGGTCAAGCACTATCTAAACGATGAGATCCGAGTGGGCTTTGAGCCCACAGAGGGGTGTAGCCGTTTTTACCGCCCTGACGACGGCCAGTTCCATCGTCCTTGCAGCCAATAGGCCGACCACGCTCACGTCTGCGTCGACCCTGCCCGTTGCCAGGGCAAAAATGGTATCCCCGTCAAACATGGAATGGGCCGGTCTCAGGGTCCTTCCGTACCCATTATGGGCCATGGATGCCACTTTTTTGGCCTCCGATTTCGTGAGTCTGGCGTTGGTGACGATACTGCCGATGGTGGTATTCCCCCCGAACGTCATCCTGCGGTCGGCAAATTGACGGATCATGATGTCCTCTGTGTTTAGACACCTCTTTGCGTCTTCATCCAATACCCCTGCCAGGGTCTCCCCCGTTTCCGGATCGATCACGTCGCCCAGGCAGTTGACCGCCACGATCGCCCCAATCTCAAGGTCGCCCGTCCGAACACAGATTGCACCCAATCCGCTTTTCATGGATCTTTCCATGCCGAGGATCTTGCCGACCGTGGCCCCGGCCCCGGCCCCCACACACCCTTCGGCACACCCGGGGACACCGGCGTCCAGGCAGGCCGCAACCCCCATTTTCCGGTCAGGCCTGACCCTGTGGTCTCCAACAGCCAGATCAAACAGGACCGCGGCGCACACAATGGGGATCTTTGTGACCATCGCGTCAAACCCGATCCCCTCCTCCTCCAGATACTGCATCACCCCGCAGGCGGCATCGAGGCCGAACGAGCTGCCGCCGGTCAGCACCACCGCATGGATCTTTTCGACGAGGTTAACCGGGTCGAGGAGATCGGTTTCCCTTGTTCCGGGGGCCCCGCCCCGGACATCCACGCCGGCCGTGCCCCCTTCCCGGCAGATGACCACGGTACACCCGGTAGCTGCCTTCAGGTCCTGTGCGTGGCCGACGCTGATCCCCTCGATATCCGTAATTGCAATCTCTTTCATACCATTTCCCGCTGCAGCATCTCCCTGGCATGGGCCAATCCACGTGGGGTGATCTCGCGTCCGCCCAAGAGCCTCGCAATCTCCTGCACCCTCGCATCAGGGCCCAGTTCAGAAATCGCCGCCTCGGTTCGGCCGTCCATGACCTGTTTCCTGACCACAAAATGCGTGGGTCCCTGGGAGGCAATCTGCGGAAGGTGGGTGATGCACACAATCTGATGATATAGAGCCAAAGAGGCGATTTTCTCACCCACCACCTCAGCCGTAGCCCCGCTGATCCCGGCATCGACCTCATCGAAGACAATGCTCTCTACGGAGGCCGACCTCGAAAGGATGGTTCGAATGGCCAGCATGATCCTCGAGAGTTCACCGCCCGAGGCGATTTTTGACAGGGGTCTTAACTCCTCGCCCGGATTCGGAGAAATCATGAACTCGATACGGTCGAGTCCATCGGGCCGCATATCCTCCATGGTTGTTTGTGCCGGGATCCCGTCCTCATCCCGGAGGTCTTTAAATGCCACGCTGAACTGGGTGTCTTTCATATGAAGCTGGCGGAGTTCCGTCTCTACGGCCGTCCTGAAATCCTCAGCCCCGTTTCGTCGATTCCGGGAAAGGGTCCCGGCCTTTTGCAGGAGTTCGGATTCCATTTCCTCCAGTTCATGGTTCAACCGGCCGAGTTCCTGGACCTTTCCTTCCAGATCGAACATCTTTGAGGCCAAGGCGTCTTTGAACCTGAGGATATCTTCAATGGCGGCGCCATATTTTCGCTTCAGTTTCTTCAAGAGGTCCAGCCTTTCCACAACCTGATTCAGACGTTGGGGGTCTACCTGGACCGACTCTCGAAAATCCCGAAGGGCAAAAGAGATATCCTCTATCTGGGCTTCGATGTCTGCCAGAGAGGCCTTTACAGAGGCCAGTTCAGGGGCTATTCTCGACCCCTTTTCCAGTGACTTTGCACAGAGGGACACGGATGAAAGGGCAGAATTCTGGTCTTCGTACAGGGCCTGGTATCCATTTGATGCAATCTCCAGGAGTTCCTCTGCGTGTTGAAGACGCAGCCTTTCTTCTTCCAAAAGATCGTCTTCGCCTGGGGCAGGTCCGGCCATCTCGATCTCCTGGATCTGAAACCGGGTCAACTCTTCCCTCTCCTTCTGTGACCTGATCTCTGCTTCCAGGGACGTGATCTCCCCTTTCAGGGCGTGATACCTGTCAAACAGTGTGCCCAGCTCCACACGATCATCTTCAAGGCCGCTGAAATCATCTAAGAGATAGAGATGATTTTCCGGTCTCAAAAGGAGTTGATGCGCATACTGGCCTGAGATACTGATGAGCCTCGGCCCCAGGCGCGACAATGTCTGGAGGGTGGCCAACGACCCATTGATGAAGACCCTGTTCCGGCCCTCACGGGATATGGTTCTTTTTATCAATAGTTCGCCATCAAAAGATATGCCCGCCTCTCCCAACAATTGGGCGAGACCCGGGGCGTGGGGAAGGACAAAGAGCCCTTCCACCACGGCCTCGGTACACCCGGTTCGGATGAGGTCGGCAGATGACCTCCCCCCCAAAATTAGATTGATGGCATTGATAATAATCGATTTCCCTGCGCCGGTTTCACCAGAGAGGATATTGAGTCCCTCCCTCAGTGACAGGTCCAGGTGTTTGATGATAGCGAAATCGGTGATGACGAGATGGACAAGCATCATGCCCCCGGCGCTGATGGTGAAATCGAATGTTAGCAGTTGCGGATGGCGATTTGCTTAAACCACTTGATTTTCCGGCATTCAAATCGACTTTTCGGGGCTTTTGCTTCCCCCGCAGACCCTTTTCAGTCTGGACTGCGCATGAAACAAGGCGATCATCAACATGCCAATAAAAAACAATAGCACCTTCCCACAAAGCCTGTCAAAGATAAATCCGGAGTGTGTCGGTGGTTTCAGAGTGTTGAATTTCGTTTGAAACAGACGGAGGCTCTAAGATATCATTGAACCTCTGAACCCTGAACCTATATTCATGGAAGTAAACACTAACACCCCACAGCGTCTCGTTGGTGTTCTGCTAATGCCCCGCGGGCTTCAGCTGCAGCGTGGATCGGGTATGAGCGTTAATGGCACGGTCGCTGAACCACCAGTACAGCTTGTCTCCGTTCATGAATGCCGTCACCTGATCCTTCTGGTGAGGACTGAATTGACGTCCGGTTACACCTCCCGGCAGCACGGCCGCCACCTTCTCATCCTGGGACAGGTCCGCCACCATGCGGAGGGAGGCCGAATAGGTCACGCCAAAGGGGGCATCCAGATCGTACCATCCCCTGTTGAGCGTCTCCCCGGATCCGCCCATGGCCATGGGACCCGATCCCAACAGCCCTTTGCCCAGACCCTTTCGCCGCAATGGACTCACCAGTTCAAGTGTATGGACCTTGCCCCACTGCCAGTCCTCCGGGTCCTTGCCTAATACCGGCGTCAACTGGGAGCGGGTCATCTGGCCGGCCTTGTGGAACAGATCGTCAATGGTTTCGACCTTGTCCGAAGTTCGCTGATCATCGAACCAGTGGGAAGATCCTTTGCGCACCATCCGCTCGAGGCGTTCCTCCCAGAAATACCAGTTCTTGAGGAGGGTCATGACTGTTTCTGGACCCAGTTCGTCTTCAAATACCAGCCTCGCGAAATTAATGTACGTGGCCTGAAAGATGGTGGGGGCGGCCAGGTCCGGGCGGTCCATGAAGTTCCAGCGGGCCAGGATGCCTCCCATTTCCCGGGTGTCCTCATGGGCCTGGAGGGCCTTTGCCATGATGGGGGCCACGGCCTCGGCCATGAGGTTCTTCACGTCTCTCTGATATTGCCAGTGATCGTCCACCGTTCTTTTTCCGGGGTCGGCCATGAGTTGATTCAGTCTTCGGTAACGATAGGACGGGGAAAAATATGAAGAATAGTAGTAGGGGTAGTCGTGGGGAACGGTCTTGTGATTGCATGTTCCCAGCCAGCCCTTTTCAGGGTTGTCCGCATGGGGCATCAGGGACTGCGGTATCCAGCCCTTCCAGTTGTCTTCACTGCCTTTTACCACGTGGGGAAGGGTGCCCTGGCCCGGCCCCCGTACAGGGATCCTGCCCGAAGCCCGGTAGCTGATATGGCCGTTCTTGTCGGCAAAGACCCAGTTTAGGCAGAACATGGGAAGGTGTTTCAAGGCATCGTGGACCTCCTCGGTCGACCGGGCTGTGAGGATGGAGGACAGGCCGATGGTGGAAATCATGGACTCGGCCGGGGCCCAGCGGAGGGTGACCACGCTGTCGGTCTTGAGATCTGGAAGGACGTCAGACACCACGGGTCCCCTTTTGGTCATTCGGATGCGTATCTTCTCCTCGCGAAACCCTTCGGGGGCCTTTTTGTCTTTGATCCGAAGGGTTTCCTCGATTACCTTAAACGGTTTCGATTCGCTCCCTTCCAGATAGCGGTCCGGGGATGCGGGATCAACGGTTTCCACGTAAAGATCCTGCATATCTCCATAGTTATTGGTCATGGCGATGGCAATGTGAGCGGTCCGGCCGATGGCTATACCGGGAAAACCGGGAATGGTGGCGCCCACGGCCCGGATCTCCGGAGTGACGATGCCCAAGGGATACCATACCCCCGGCAGGATCCTGGCATCCAGATGGGGGTCGCCCGCCAGGATGGGCCGGCCGCCCGCAGACAGATCCGAACCGGTCACCCAGTTGTTGCTCCCCATGCGAAGGGGAAGGGTATGGGCGAAGTCTTGAAGAGAGCGACGCTTTCCTTGAATGTTGCGGGGAGGGGTGTCAGCATCGGGAATCCGGGTCTCCCCCGTGTCCCCGGGGCTGTCCGGATTGATATTGACGGGCAGCAGTTCAGCCGCCTTCTCGGGCCCCACGGCCTCAAACACCATCTGCGCCGTTATTTCGTGCTGGAGATTGGCCGATGTGGAATAGGCCATATAGTAGAGGATGGAGAGAGAATCGCTCACTGTCCACGGTTCCGGGCGTATGCCCGCCAGGGTGAACTCCAGCGGTATGTCTTCGGGACAGCTTTGAATAAAGGCGTTCACCCCGTTCACATAGCTCTGAAAATAGGCCCGGGTGTCGTTATCCAGAATCCCGGCCTGTTTCTGAGCGATGCGGCCGATGCCGATGGTCCGCATGCGAATGTCCAGGTCCCGGGCAGAGGCCCCTGCCAGTTCACTGATGCGGCCCTGGGCCAGCAGCCGCGTGAGCTGCATCTGAAACAGTCGGTCCTGGGCAGTGACAAACCCCTGAGCCATGGTGGCATCCGGAAGATCCTGGGCGTAGATGAAGGCCATTCCTTTCTCGTCCCGCTTGACGGTCACATCTTTTTCAAGACCGGCCAAAATCCGGTCTCCTTCTGTCTGGTAATCGTTGAAGCGGGGAAGGGAATAGATAACAAGCGCTATCCCGACTCCCAGCAGAACACCTATCAGCACCAATCTCTTGAACCATTTCATTTTCTCTATCGGGCCTCCGTGTGGTAAAGGTTAGAAGTGAGTCCCGCCTGGCGGGATAAAGGAATTCTGTCAATTATATAGTCTTCAAAAACTCGAAAGCCATATCATATCCGGCGGTGTTTCTCTGATTTCGTTCCTGCTGTTTTCTCCTCGCATTATCCACTAATTTGATCGACGCTGTCCAGGATTCTGCGCAGAACCGTTTGAACCCGTCCGGTTTATCAACGCCGGAAACAATAACCGTGGAATTCGGTTCCGCCTTATTGCTTGAATTTCGACTGACTCTCTGTTATCTGTCATACGCTGTTTGAGGCAAATGGAAATGATGATAAATCAACAGGTTAAAAAAGGAGAAAGAAATGCGAAAAGTGATGGTGATCAGTGGGCTTTGCCTGGTGCTTGCCCTGATGCTGACATCGGGTGCCTGGGCCAAATCCATCAAAATTGGTCTGAACATTCCCTTGACCGGCGACATCCCCAAAGTAGGTGAAGGCTCTAAATATTCTGCGGAAATGGTCAAGGACCACATCAAGGCACAGGGCGGCATCAAGGTCGGCTCCAAGATCTATGATGTTGAGTTTTTGTATGAAGACAACGAATCCAAGGCCGAGGCCGCAACCGCAACCGCCATCAAGCTGATCACCCAGGATATGGTTCTGGGCATCATCGGGCCCCAGTCCAGCAAACAGGCCATCCCGGCCGGTGAAATCTGCAATTCCTTTAAAACGCCCATGATTTCTCCCTGGTCAACCAATCCCCAAACCACGCAGGATCGCCCCTATGTATTTCGGGGATGCTTTCTGGATCCGTTTCAGGGACCGGTTGTCGCCAATTTTGCCACCAGGGAATTTAAGGCCAAAAAAGCCGCTGTACTGTATGATATCGCCAGCGATTACCCCAAAGGCCTGGCCGAATTTTTTAAGAAGGCTTTCGAAAAACTGCATGGCCAGGGTTCGGTTGTCGCATTTGAGACATTCACCACCAAGGACAGGGATTTCAGTGCCCAGTTGACCAAGATCATCAAAACCGAGGCGGATTTCCTGTTCACGCCCCAATATTATGACGAAGTGCCCCTGATCGCCAAACAGGCCCATGAACTGGGTTGGAAGAAACCCATCATGGGCAGCGACAGTTGGGGATCGGCAGAATTGATGAACCTGTGCGGCGATGACTGCAAGGGACTGTTTTTCACTACCCATTATGCCGCAGCCGGAGCCAAGGGAGCAACCAGGGAGTTTATCGACACATATAAACAGAAATACGGTTATATTCCGGATGATGTTGCAGCATTGACCTGGGATTCCATCTGGCTGATGCTGAAGGCGATTCAGAACACCGGCGGGCTGACCGGAAACATCGACAAGGACCGGGACGCGGTCAAGGATCAACTGGCCAAAATCAGGGATTTTGACGGTATTACCGGAAAAATGACATTCACACCCGAAGGCGACCCCAGCAAATGTGCAGTGGTGGTCAAGATCAACCAGAACGGTGAATTTGAATTCTATCAGTCTGTCTGTCCGTAACCTGCAATTGCTATCCCTCTCCCTAATCATGTGCAAAGACGATAGGGTGTCTTCCCGTCTTTGCACATTTTTTTGAAGGAGCCCTCTGTGGATATCCAATCCTTTTTTCAGAATCTGATCAATGCCATGCAATGGGGAAGTTTTTATGCCCTGATTGCCCTGGGATATACGCTGGTCTATGGCGTTCTGCTGCTGATCAATTTCGCCCATGGCGACATCTTCATGGTCGGGGCCTATATCGGCTTTTTTGTGGCCACATTCCTGTTGGGCAGTTATGCGTTTCATCTGCCGATGGTCCTTCCGCCCCATGTCGTGTTTATGCTGACCCTTTTAATCACCATGATTTTGACCGCAGGCGTCGGTGTGACGTTGGAGCGGGTGGCGTATCGCCCCCTGAGACGAAAAGGCGCGGGCAGGCTGTATATTGTTATCACCGCGCTGATGGCCGGCCTGATCCTGGAAAACGGCAATCTGGCTCTTTTGGGAGCCAGCCGGCGGGCCTTTCCGGACCTGATCGAAAAGGCGGTCTATACGGTTGGGGGCGTCACCTTTACCAATGTCAAGATCATTGTCATCCTGGCGGCCCTGGGCGTTTTCCTGCTGCTGGAAACCATTGTACGAAAAACCAAAATCGGCATGGCCATGCGCGCCATATCCTACGACCGGGTCGCGGTTCCGCTGATGGGGATTCCCATCGACACGGTGATCGTGTTTACGTTTATACTCGGATCCAGCATGGCAGCGCTGGCCGGCGTCCTCTTTGTGTCCGCCTATCCGGTTCTAGAACCCTATATGGGGGCCATGATCGGCTGGAAGGCGTTTATCGCGGCGGTTGTCGGCGGCATCGGCGAGATTCGGGGCGCGTTTGTCGGCGGATTTGTTTTGGGATTTATCGAGATATTTGTGGCAGCGGTTTTTCCATCCACGTTTCGGGATCTGATTGCATTCGGTATTCTGCTGCTGTTTTTAAGCCTCAAGCCAACGGGCATCTTTGGCGTGGCCCGGGCCCAAAAAATCTGATTTTTCATCAGGAAATTCATCATGCAACGCCATCTGGCCTTAATGCTTTACATCGCGATATGCGGCCTGATCGTTTTTCTGGTCAAGGCAGAATGGATCAACGCCTATATTCAGATTGTCATCATGTTCATCGGCATCAACATCATGCTGACCACTTCCCTGAACCTGGTGAACGGATATATGGGGGAATTTTCCTGCGGCCATGCCGGTTTCATGGCTGTTGGCGCCTATGCGACATCGATCCTGAACATCTGGTTTTTTACCAACGGCAACCTGTTTGGGGATGCGCTGTTAAGCCCGTCCCTGTCTGTGATTCTATTTCCCGCGACCCTTCTGATCGGCGGCCTGTGCGCGGCGCTGGCCGGTCTTCTGGTGGCCATCCCCAGTTTCAAAACCCGGGGCGACTATCTGGCCATCATTACCCTGGCGGTCAATTACATCATCAAAAGCGCCATAGAGAACATTCAGGTGATTGGCGGAGCCAGAGGATTCATGGGCATGCGCAAGGTGGTCAACGCCATGTCCGAGACGTTTCCGCTGCCCTGGCTGATGATCTGGATTCTGGTGTTTACGGGATTGACCGTGGTGGTACTGCACCGGTTTGTGTCATCCACATTCGGCAAGGGCGTGGTTGCGGTTCGGGATGATGAAATCGCCGCGGAAATCATGAGTGTGAATACCCAGCGGATGAAACTGATCGCCTTCATGGTATCAAGCGGCCTGGCCGGGATTGCCGGCGGTCTGTTTGCCCATGTCCTGGGCTACATCAATCCGGGATCATTCACGATCATGAAATCGACCGAAATCATGGTCATGGTCTATCTGGGCGGCATGGGATCCCTTGGCGGATCGGTCATGAGCGCCATCCTGTTTACTGTTTTAATGGAATTCCTGCGCCCGCTTCAGGTTTTTAAATGGGTGCTGATTCCGCTCCTTCTGATCGTCCTGATGATGTTTAGGCCCGAGGGCATCATGGGACATCGAGAGCTGACCGATGTGTTTCCGAAACTGCGCAGACTGTTTCCAGCGCGGGAGGCGTGAGATGCCGGTACTGCAATTGAAAAAAATCAACCATTTTTTTGGCGGACTTCAGGCGGTCCGCAATTTTAACCTCGATATAGGGGAAGGGGAGCTGCGGGGCCTGATCGGACCCAACGGGGCCGGAAAAACGACCATTTTCAATCTGGTTTCCGGATTTTACAGACCGAGTGAAGGGGATATCCTGTTTGAGGGAAAGCCCATAGCAGGCCTCCGGCCCCATCAGGTGACGGCCCTGGGGCTGGCCCGGACCTTTCAGAACATCCGCATGTGGAATTCCATGACCGTGCTGGAAAACCTCTGTATCTCCCAGCACTTTAATCTGGGCTACGGTCTGCTGGATATGATCCTTGGCAGCAGGCGGTTTGTCGAAAATGAAAATCGGATCCGTTCTACAGCCCTGGAACTGCTGGAGACTCTCGATTTACGGGAATTTGCCAATGAATACCCCAAAAACCTGCCCTATGGACTCCAGCGCCGGGTTGAAATCGGCAGGGCCCTTACCCTCAAACCTAAGCTTTTGCTTCTGGATGAACCGGCTGCCGGCATGAATCCTTCGGACGTCGACAAACTGATCGAGCTGATTCGATGGATACGGGATCGATTCAAGCTGACCCTGTGGCTGATCGAGCATCAGATGAAGGTAGTCATGTCGGTCTGTGAGGCCATCAGTGTTCTGGATTTTGGTCAAATCATCGCAGAAGGCCGACCGGACGAAATCCGTAACAACCCGCGCGTGATCAAGGCGTATCTGGGAGATGAGGGGACCCCCCATGCTTGAGATCGAAAATCTCCATGTTCAATACGGCAGTATCGAAGCCCTTCACGGCATATCCCTAAATGTCAAACCCGGCGAGATGGTGGCGCTTCTGGGCGCCAACGGCGCCGGAAAATCCACAACCCTGATGAGTATCATGCGGCTGCCTCCGCCGGAAGCGCCCCGGGTGACCCGGGGCCGGATAACATACAACGGCATCGATCTGCTTCCGGTTCCGCCCCATCTGGTTGTGGCCCGGCATAAAATCGGCCTGGTTCCCGAGGGGAGGAGGGTTTTCGGCAATCTGACCGTGCTGGAAAACCTGAAACTGGCCACCTATGCCAGAAAAGATTCAGCCCAGATTGACCGGGATTATGAGCGGGTGTTTTCGCTGTTTCCCAGGCTTTCCGACCGGAAAAATCAGCGGGTGGATACCCTGAGCGGCGGCGAGCAGCAGATGCTGGCCACCGGGCGGGCCTTCATGTGCGGTGCGGATGTCATCCTGCTGGATGAACCCAGCATGGGATTATCGCCCGTTTTGATGCAGGGGCTGTTCAAGGTCCTGATGGACCTCAATGGGGCCGGCATGACGATCTTTGTGGTGGAGCAGAATGCGCATATCGCCCTGAAATACGCCCATCGGGCCTACCTGATGGAGGCCGGCCAAATCGTGATGGCGGGTAAAGCCAGTGAACTGGCCGCCAATCCGGAGATTCAAAAGGCTTATCTGGGGTAAGTGTGTCAGGGGACGGTCACAACAAAATAGAAATGATCAAAAACTCAAATCATCAAATCATCCATCGCTTCGGGAACGCACCGCAAACGCCCGGCCGCCGTCGGAGTTATCACGGTCGTACCAGTTCCAGTCGCCGTTAGGGAAAATGAACATCCTCGCCTCCGACGAACCTTTAGTTTCACCTGTCCAAACAAACCAGCCCGTGAACTTCAACAGGGGCGTCATATTACGGGCGCCCCTTTTTATTTAAACACGGTAAGTAGAGCGCATGGCCCTAAGCAAACTCATCCAGGTCCCGGAACCGGTTTACAGCCTTCTGGCCGGCAATCTCCCTTTCAAAACGACCTTTCCAGCCGTATTTTCTCTGAGCCCGGTCTATCAGGATTTTCATCAGGGGCCTGAAGCAATAGAGCCAGATGGAGGTCCAGAGGGGACTTTGCTTGCGCATCCTTTCCGACGGTTCCCACCAACCCATGATTTTCTGTTTGTGATACCAGACCAAATACTGCAGGGTGTCGGAAGAAAGGTGCCGGGTTTTTACGTTGGCCCACATGCCGTTGTAACGGGTGTAGTCGTAGCGGTTGGTCACCAGGTCCTGGTCCAGGAGGTGCTGGCGGATGCCGGTTTTGGGATACGGGGTGAGAATCTGGCAATACGCGGTGTCGGCCCCGGTGGATTTAAGAAATTTATAGTTATTAATGATCTCCTGTTCCCCGTCGTCCGGGAATCCGAAGATCATCCCGCCCACTACCATGATGCCGTATTTGTGGCACAGGCCGATCGCTTTACGCGACGCGTCGACGATATCGCCTTTTTTAGCGGTCTTCAGATTTTTCTTTGAAACGTTCTCCATCCCCAGAAAGATGGATTTGAACCCCGCCCGGGACATCTTGCGGACCATCGCTTCATTGCGGGCCATGGTCACGCAGTCCGCCTGGACCACCAGGACAAGATTGCGGTAATTGCGGGCAATGATGGCGTCGCACAATTCCGTGACCCTTTCCGGAACCATGACAAAGTTGTCGTCAGATACAAAAATCCAACGGACACGCCGTTTATAATAGATATAATCTATGTCTGCCAGGATCCTTTCAATGGGGAACGGTCGAAAAGCCCGGCCGTACATGTGTCGGATACTGCAGAAGTTGCAGTTGCGCAGACATCCCCGGGAGGTCTCGATAACCTCCGAATTACGGTTCATAATGTGGTAGCCCCAGGTGAGCCGCCTTTTGTCCCGAACGGGCAGTTTTAGCGTTTTCAGGTCAAGCAGTTCCCCCTTAGGGTTGTGTACAAAGCCGCCTCCGGTTTGATAGGAGACCGATGGGATGTCCTCAACATGTTCTTTGCCTTCCAGGGCCATGATCAGGCGTCGGAAGGCATCTTCACCTTCGCCCCGGACTAAAAAATCGATCAGCTTCCCGTTTTCCGATTCGCTGATTTCCGCATACATGAGGGTGGCGTGGTAACCGCCGAGGACGATCTTAACTTCCGGTAGGAGTTGACGGATCAGCTTGATCAGCTTTTCACATGTGGCATGCTGCCAGGTCATGGAGGATAGCCCGACCACCTGCGGGCGGAAACCTAAAAGGACACCGCTCAGGTATTTACGGACGTTGCGGCGTTTGCGGATAAGATCGACAATACGAACGTCATGCCCGTCGTCAAGATTGGCGGCCAGGCTGGCCAGTCCCAGGTTCGGCATATGGAAGGCGGACTCATGCATGATCACGGGGGCCACATCGGGCATGGAAACCAGGACAATTTTCATAATTCCTCCGGGGTGAACGGAGAGATCGTGTTGAATGTCACACTCGCCGAGAAAAGACACTATCCCAGCAGCCATGAGCTATAAGCCATGAACTATCAGCCCGTAGCCAGTCCCGAGGGATCTACAGATAATCCCCCACCAGCACAAAGGCCCCCCAGTATCCGGGATGGGGATACCGGGTCTTCACATGCCGCATGGCCTTCTGGAGACTTTCGGCCGTAGGGGTTGTCTTGTATTCCCGGTAGAACTCTTTGACCAGGATCGCGGTGGAGATGTCGCTGACCCGCCAGAGGCTGGAGAGGACCGCATGGGTCCCGGCATAGAGGAAGGCCCGGTTCATGCCGATCACATCATCTCCTTTTGTCACCTTTCCGAGCCCGGTCTGGCAGGCGCTCAGGACCACCAACCCGGCCTGGATATCGAGACCGAAGATCTCGGAGGTCTTCAAGTCGCCGTCATCCTTTTCGTCCCTGGCCAGTTTGATGGCCGAAAAGAGGGGGTTGACCGGATCGAACTCTCCGTGTGAGGCCAGATGGATGATCCCGAAGTCGGATATGTGGCGCACCACCCACCCCTCGGTGGCCCGTTTCCCGGTCAGGACCGTGATGTTGGGAAAATTCCACCCGATGGCCCCCACCTCTCTCTCTGCAAAGGGGAGTTCCAGGGCGGGGTTTTCCAGGTCAGGATTGCCCACCGCAAGGACCCGTGTGTTCTTTTCCCTGGCGCGCCGTTCCAGGGTGTAGCGGAGCACGCTGGCGCTCGGCACGGAAAAGAGGGGGAACCGGTCTGCCAGATAGTCCTTTCCGTCAAAGAGGGTGGCAAAGGAAAGGTGGTGGAGGGCATCGTGGGGCACGATGCCTATGGCCTTGACACCCTCGAGTCCAGGGCCGGGGGCGGACAGGAGCCATGTGTGCAGTTGCTGAGAGAGCGCTTCTGCCGGTTCCAGGTTCTGAAGGACCCGACGATAGTCGAGGATGGTCTCCCTCAGGGCCTTGCGGCCGATAGGCGTACGGAACAGGTCGGCCCGGTCAGGGGTGATCCGCCAGCAGAGGACCTCGTCGGGAAGCACATAGTAGACCAAAACCGCCACACCGGGCTCCAGCAGTTTGCGGAACTCGGGCAACGTCAGGGGCTGGACCGAGATAATGCTGGCCAGTTGCGGGTTTTTCATCTGGATTTCCAACATGAGGTCCCGGTGCTCGTCCACCGCCCGTTTCAGTGCCTTTCCATAGACCTCCCGCTGGCTATCCTCATGGGACTGGGCCAGAAGGGTCTCATACTCGCTGATCCGGGCCTTCAGGGCCTTTTCCCGGTCGTACATCTCCTGATTGACGGCCCCGTGAAGGCTGAGCCGCTGGTTCCCGAGGAGGTCGATGAGGTTCCGAGCCCGGGAGCGCTCGGCCACCTCAAAGGCCTCTGCGTCTTTCCCCATATCCACCAAAAGACCCACCAGGGTCTCATAGACATCCATCTTGTTTCCGATGAATCCGTCCCTGAGCTGCTCCAGCCTGATCTCGGCCCGCATGTCTTCAATGACGTCCACGGCCTGGGAAAGGAGGTCTCGGGCGGCTTCCCTGTCCCCCTGTTTAAGCCGGAGCCTGGCCAGGCCGTAGAGTGCGCGCCATTCGGTCTCGCGGAGGGCCATGGGCCTGGAGAGATCGAGGGCCTGGCCATAGACCCGGCCAGCTTCTGAAGTGCGGTCTAATTCAGACAGGGCGTCGCCGTAAGCGGCCAGGATCTTGGCCTGGTTGATCCGATTGCCGATCTCTTTTGCCGTGGCAAGGGCCTCCTCAAACAGGGGGAGGGCCGCCTCCGGCTTTCCCATGCGCAGCCAGGTAATCGCCTGGTTTTTGAGGTCGTAGGCGATGGCCCATTTGGAGCGGATTTTTTTGTCGATCTGCAAGGCCTCGTCCAGTGCCTCGAGGGCCTTCTGATACTCTCCCTGATCGCGGTAGACCAGCCCCATGTTGTTGAGGGTGGTGGCCGTCTCGTCCTGCCGGGCCTTCAGCCGCTTTGCCAGGGCAAGGGCGTGTTCCAACTCTCGAAGCGCCCGCTCATGGCGACCCAGGGTCCACCAGATAAGGCCTGAGGTGTTGAGGGCGTTTACCTGCTCCAGGTCCCACTGGTTCTCACGGGCCTGGAGAAAGACCTCCCTCTGGCCCTTGAAGGCATCCTGGTATCGGGCCTGAAACCAGTCATTGTTGGCCTGCTCCATCCGGATATTGGCCCTGAGTCGCTGATCCTTTTCTCCCCGATCCAGGAGGGCCAGGGCCTTTCGGTAGCGGTCCGAGGCATCTGCAAAATTTCCGAGCAGACGGTCGCACCGGCCTGTGTCCAGGAGGGCCTGGGCCATCTGCGGCCTCTGTTTCAGCGCCTCATAGAGGTCGTACGCCGCCATATAATGCTGTTTGGCCCCGGCATACCGGCTCAGCCGCATATCGGTTATCCGGCCCATGCGCATGTGCTGCTGGGCCAGGAGTTCGTCCTTGTTCATGTCTTTGCTGAGATCAGCGGCCGACTGGAATCGCTCCAGGGCGCGGTCATAGTCGGTGGCGTTCTCCAGGACCACGCCCAGGTCGTTGAGGGCCTCCACCTGGGGGGCCCCCAACTCCAGATTGGCCATGATCTCGGCCCCTTCCTCCAGGACCGGAATAGCCTGATCGTATTTCTCCATGCGGGCCCGGACCAGGCCCAGCCGGATCAGGGCATCGGCATGTTCCCGGGTATCCGGTTTTTCGCGGCCCATCATCTCAGCGAGGGCCTGCGCATACTGCTCCGCCTCCCTGTACCGGCCGGCAGCATAGGCGCTTTCTCTGGAATAGGTGTAAAGCTGAGGGATGTGTGGGTTCAATTCTCTTGTCTGAAGGGCCACGTTCAAGGCCTTGTCAAAACAGACCATGGCCGTGAGCGGATCGTTTCCTTTAAAGGCCTGGACCCCGTCCGCCACATACGCCTTGAATCGCTTCTTGGCCAGAATCAGGGCCTCGTCTTCTGTCATGCCCCAGTACCCCAGGGCGATCCATTCCTCCCGGTCCCCGGTCTCCTTTAAGGCCCCGGCGAGGGCCTCAAAGGCGGTGCCCTCGGCATACGCTCTAAAAAAGGGTTCCACCACCCTGGACCGGGTCTGGGTCTCCCGGGGCATCATGACGGTAGGCACCCCCAGCAAGGCGAAGAGGTGCCCCAATGAATAGGCCTCTGCAACGGATGCCCCGGGCAGGAGGGCCAGGGAGACATCCGGGACCTGGCCCGACAGACGGGAGAGGGGGAAGGCCCGGCCCTTGTCCAGCCCCACGGCCAGGTATTGCGACGGGACCTGCCCCGGCCGCGTGGGCACCGAATTGGCCATGAACACAGTTCCCCCTAAGAGGAGTCCCTGTGCCCCCGGCAGGGCCTTGATGATCTCGGTTTGCGCGGCAGCGGCCGGAAGGGATGTCGCTTCAAAAGGCGGGGGGATCGCAGACTCAGATGACAGGGCCATGATCCGCCGGCGGAAGGGCCTTTGGTTTTCCATGGATCGCACCAGGTGCGCGGCGCTGAGGGCCAGGGGCCGCTTGAGGGATGCCGGGAGGATTGAGGGATCTTCACACACGATGACTGTTTTGTCAGGGTTAGGCCCCGAGACCTCGCTGCCCATCCCCCATTCCTGAATCGTGATCTCGTCAGCGGTGACCCTGAATGCCTTTGCGGGTGCGTCTCCTGCCTGCTTGAAGAGCCGAATGCAGGTCCATCCGGGGGGCAGACCCTCCATCAGATCAATGGCCTCCACCGGGTCAGGGCCGAACATGGCGGCAAGTCCTCGGCAGCCTTCCTTGGTCGCCTGGGTCCTGAGCCTTTTCCATCCCTCCCCGTAGGCCGATATGGTGTCCTGGTATTCCTGCCTCAGGGCGTCAGCCCGGGGGGGGCCGGGGTCGTGGGCTGCGATGGTCTTCGCCAGTTCCTGCGCCTTCACGGCCAGCCCCAGGAGGATCATCACCTTCTCCTGAAGGGCCTCGGACCGGGCCAGGGCCACCTGAACCGGGACCTGATCTTTTCGTTCCCCCATGATCTCCCTGAGGAGCTGCCGCTCCTGATCGATCCGTTGCCGGAGATGGGGCCGGTCTTCTTTTGCAGCGGATTCCAGCCCTGTTTCGAGTCGCTCGATGGCAATGAGCCTCGGGACAATCCGGCCCAGCCACGCCCTTTCAGGGTCTGTGAGAGGGCCTACGATCAAGGGTCTCAGGCGATGGAACCGCTCGATTTCAGATATCCTTTCCAGAAGATTGAAGGCCTCTTCTGCCTTTCCCCCGTGGATGAGATCAGCCACCATGGGCGAAAAGGCATCCACAATCTCCCCCGGGCCGCAACCGGCTTCAAAGAGGGAGACACCTTCCAGCGAGGACAGGGCTGCGTTCAGGTCTCCCAGCCCGGCCGAGGCCCGCCACGCGTACGGCGGGAGCATCCCTTTCTGGGAAATCTCAAGCGCCTCCTTCAGATGCTCCTGCCGTTTCGTTTCCTCTCCGAGACCCCCGGCTACCCGGGCCATGTTGAGATGGAGGGCCGCCTCGAGGACCAGGGCCTTTCTCCCCTTGGGGCCTTTGACACGGTTCAGCCAGGCGAGTCCCTCGGCAAAATGGGCCCCGGCCCCGGTCAGGGCCTTGGCGCGGCCGACCGCGTCTTCCGGCGAGGCCGTTCCATTACCGGGTATCTCCGCCATCAGGTAGACCCCGAGGGTATTGTGGTACCCAGGGGCCGTCAAGGGGTCCAGGACCTCTGAAAAAGTCCTGAGGAGCCGGGCGGTCCGGCGGTCCACGATCATCAGATCTGCCCGGCAGCGGGCATATAGGGGATCCTGGGCCGGGATGCGGGCCAGGGCGGCGGCCATGTTCTCCACGTTCAATGCGGCGCTGACCGGGTTCTTGAGTTCCAGGGCAAGGAGGGCCGACCGGTGAAATCGACGGAAGGCTGCTTCAGGCTGTTGCAGGGCGTAGCTCAACTGCCCGCCCCGGTGAGAGAGGAGGGATACGCCGTAAAGGTCCCCGTCGGCCGCCGGCTTGTCCGGGGGGTACGCCGCCAGTTGCGCGGCCACCGCTTCTTCTGCCGGAGACAAGACCCCCAGTTCGGTCTCGATGCGGGAGAGGAAGGCCTGGGCCAGCCGCCTCTCCTGCTCAGGGCTGAACCCGTATACGGCCCTGGATGCGTCTGTTTTGTCGAAGGACAAATCCAGTGAAAGACTCACGAGGGCCTGGCCGGACCTGGATGCGGCGCCCTTTTTGGTCTCTGCCGCGCCGTGCTGATCGAGCAGCTCCGCCACCTGTCTAAAGTCCCGGGCCGATTCCCGAAGCATCTCGATCCGTGCCTCTCCGGTGAGATCCCCTGCGGCCATGTAGGCGTTGTAGGCGACGGATCGCCGGTTGGCCGCCAGGTTCTGGACCTGCCCCAGGGCCTTGTTGAGGGCAAAGGCCTCTTCAAAGGCGGTCCGGGCCTCAGGCCATTGGCCCGCCTCCTGAAAGGCCAGCCCCAGACGGTCCAGCATCTCGGCCTTGAGCTGGACCATCGCCATGGGAAACCCGAGGGCCTCCCTCGCCCGAAGGAGCATGTACCCAAGGGTCTGGGCGGTCTCCTTTGGTTTTTCCTGGATCAGGGGCGCGATGTCGGCAATGACCCTTTCCTGGTCCCTTATGATCGGTCCCAGTGCGTCGCTGTAGGTCTGCCACCGGGGGTCGGGCGGGGGGCCGAAGGTCTGGGTCGTGGCCCGGAAAAGACTCTGGTTGATGACGGCCTGGCGCCGGGCCAGTCCCTTTGCGGCCTCGGCCATCTTAGGTCGCTTCAGGGCCGGGGTCAGGACCCGGTCGCGAATATGGTCGTTGATCTTTCCCATGACCTCTGAAGGACGCCTGGGATCGATCCGTTTATCGATGAGGGAGATGGCCTTCTGGTAGGCCATGATGGGCCGCTCGGGGTCCCGGACCTGAAATGCTGCAGCCCCTAAGCGACGGTAAAAGAGGATCTCCGTATCCGGGTGATCAAAGGGAATATCCGCATCAAGCCTTTCCAGGTAGCGCTCCAGGGCCTTTCCATACTGGCCTAACAGGAAGTGGATGTTCCCCAGGTTGAGGGCCAGATCGACCTCATTCCGGGGGTCCTGTTCCGGCCGGTTGAGAAAATAGGCCTTCTGGTACGATTCGAGGGCCTTTTCCAGATATCCCGGCTGGTGGTGCACCGTCTCCATCACCTCAAAGACATACCCCAGGGTCTGGTGAAAATAGGCCGCCTGTCCCTGGCGCTTAATGGCCTTCTGGATGAGGACCCGGGCCTCCTCCAAGGGCTCCTTTCCATCCAAGTAGGTGAGGCAGAGCCCGGCGGCGTAGAGGCTGACCGGGTCATCGGGGGCCCTTTGCAGCCGGCTGCGGTAGAGGGCCAGGGTGGGTCCCATCTCCTTTTTGGCGGCCGCGCACTTGATATACCCCCGGTGTCCTCGGATCAGGGAGGTGTCTTCGCGGATCAGTTCCGCATAAATGGCCTGGGCCCCGGGGACTTCGCCCAACTGAAAGAGGTAATCGGCCGCTGCGAGGGATTTCTGCACATAGGCGGCCCGGGCCAGGCGGTAGAGTCGGTCTTCGCCGGGCCGGAGATCCATTTCTGTTGCGTAGAGATCCAGGGCCTCGCGGAACAGCTCCTCCCGGTACAGGATCTCGGCTAAGGCCAGCCGGGCTGCGGCCGTCTGGGTGGCGGTCTCCCCTGTCTGGGGGAACCCGGTCAGGACCTGGCGATACCATGTCTTGGCCTGTCTCCAGTCTCCCCGGTCAAAGGCGATATCCCCCATCCGGTTGAAGGCCCCCATGGCCGCCTTGGGAAGGGTCGTCCGATAGTCCCGGGCCAGCCCGTTGAGGGCTTCGATCCGTGCCTCGTCGGTTGTCAGGGCCGGGTCGGACAGGGTGGCATCGATCATCGCCGCCACGGATTGGTCGGCCCACAGGGATTCGGGGGCCTCGTCGATCACCTTCTGAAATGCCGGCATCACCTGGCCGGCCCTTCCGATACGGCTGTTCATCCGGGCCTGGAGGAAGAGGGCTTCTGCCTTTGTCGATGTTCCGATGTCGGCCATGTGAGGCACCTGGTCCAGGAGCTTCAAGGCATGGAGAAGCGATTCCGGATCCGTGCTGAGATCGCTCAAAAGCCGGGCCTGCTCCATGAGACTGCGGGCCCGGATGCGGGCCGGGTCATTATCGGAGAGCCCTGGACCTGGGAGGTCCCCGGTTTTCTCTAAAGACTGGATGCGGTCGAGGGCCTGCTGAACGGCCGCCTGTTTTGCAGCACCTGTGGCCGCGGCCTCCCACGCCTTCCGCCCCCGTATCCCCTCAAGACGGATGCGGGCAAGGGCCGCCTCGGGAACAGCCTCATTAAAGGACGAGATCACCAGGGAATAGGCGCGGTCTGCATCATCGGGCCGTCCCATCCGCTCATAGACCTTTCCCATCTCATAGACGGCCTCTGCTCTTAGGGTATCTTGATCCGGGAACCCTTCCAGGACCTTGTAAAAGGCCGGGACGGTCAGGCGGTCGTCCCCGGGCCGGCGGTCGGCGAAGGTGCGGGCAATGGCCATCTGGGCCGTCGCATCCTTCTGAAGCGGGATCATCCCGTCGGCCGGCAGACGCCAGAGGTTGACGGTCCCCCTGGGGCTCGACAGGAAAAACAGCCTGGAGGACGTGACTATGGGCTGATACGCTGAAAAGGCCTCAGAGGTCAGGGGATAGATCAGCGCGTCTGAACTCGAGACACGCACCCGACAGATGACTGCAGGGTCTTCGGGCGTGACCCTGCCGTCGCCGGTGGCGTCCACGGCAAAACGGGAGAAATAGATGTGCCGGCCGTCCGGCGACCAGGACGGATAGAGGTCCAGGGCCGGCCCTCTGGTAACAGGCGTCAAGCGGCCGCTTGGGAGATGAAGAACAAAAATATCTCCGCCCGGATCATCGCGGCCCGAGACAAAGGCGCAGGATTGGCCGTCCGGAGAGACGGCGGGGAAGGCCCCGTCGCCCCCCGTATTCAGCGGCTGCGGTGTGGGCGACTCCTCACGCAGGTCAAGCGCTGCCAGGCGCCGCCCCATCTCTCCGGGCCGGGAGAAATGAAAATAAAGGGTGTTTCCGTCGGGTGAAAAGGCCGGCGCCCCATCCTGGGTCTCCCGTCCTGTCAGCCGCCTGGGTGTCCCGTCTCCCTGGCCCGGAATCAGGAGGTAGATATCTCCCTTGGCATCGTGACCCGTGGCCGTAAAGGCAACTTGTCGGCCGTCACGGGAAATGGCAGGGGCCGTGATCCTCCCCATTCCGTGAACCAGACGTTCGGGCGGTTCAACGGCAGAGGGCCCCAGTTTCCTAAGCCAGAGGGAGGATTGTCCGCTCCCTTCCGTGGTATAGACCAGCCTCTGACCGTCCCCGGACAGGGCCGCATAAAGGACCGGATCGGCCTCAAAGGTGATCTGGACCGGCCGGTTGACCGGAAGCAGCCTCGGGCCGACCCGTTGTGTCCCCTTCTGCGCAAAAGGGTCAGAGGGGGGAGCACCAGCAGGGGATTGCGTTTCACCCAGCAACCGGGCAAATCCCGGAATCGTGCAGGCGGAGAGAAGATGGATGAACAGCAGGAGGAGTATCGGTGTCAGGAAAGATGAATTGGGAATTGAGGAATTGAAAATGCTGTGATGCTGGAATGCTGTGATGCTGGAATGGTTGCTTTTCTGACTTCTGACCTCT
This sequence comes from uncultured Desulfobacteraceae bacterium, assembly GCA_964409475.1. GTDB lineage: Bacteria > Desulfobacterota > DSM-4660 > Desulfatiglandales > Desulfatiglandaceae > AUK324. The sequence goes on from CAYPDL010000022.1 coordinate 29,631, forward strand.
GGCTTTTGACCTCTGGTTTTTGATACTGGATGCTGGTTTTTCTGAGCACTGACCACTGACCTCTGACCCCTGGTCTTCCGTGTTGGATCCTGGGGGAAGGCACGGTCTTCTGGGGGAATACCCTCTGCAGGCTGCCGCTTGTTTGCTGTTCGTTCCATTGTTCCCCCTTCTTCCTTGCGCCTTACGCCTTATGCCTTATGCCTCACGCCTGACGCCTCGCGCCTACTGCTTCACCGTCCACGAGCCGTCCTCCTGCTGGATCTTTTCGCCTGAAAGGGCATTTTCCCTGTTGATTCGGGCAAAGATGCTCCGGATCCGGGGCAGGTCCTTGTCGGTCAGGTCCGGGTTGGTGTCCACCACCCGCTGCATGACCGCATCCCGGGCCTTGTTGACCTGGGCCACCACCGCGTCGAATTCAGGCTGCTGATACCGGGCTGAAAAGGCCTGAAGATCATCCGGGACCTTCTCCCTCTGCAATGGAAAGGTGGCCAGACGTCCCTGGTTGTCTTCTCCGACCCAGCCCAGCCGCTTGAAGGCGTCCACATCGTCCCCATGGAAGGCCAGGGTCTCCACGGCCTCTACCGCGTTCTGATGCTCCCGGCTCTTCTTGGGCGCGGTCTTGATGACGCCCGAGGGGTCCACCCCCCTGACCGAGGCAACCAGGAGCACATCCTGGGTCAATGCGTTATAGGAGCCCAGGACCTGGTTTTCGAGGGCCGTCCGTTCGCTCACCACATTGACGTCCACCTTGGCCAGGGTGCAGCCGGACAGGGCCAGCATGAGCAGAGCAAAATATGACGCTATTTTCATTATCGTTTCTCCAATGGTGAGGCATTAGGCGTAAGGCGCAAGGCATTAGGCGTTAGGCGGTTGAGCTGTTAAGCGATTAAGCTGTTGAGCCTAAGTCCTTATGAGCGCACCAACCATCAGCTTATCAGCCTATCAGCTATCAGCTTATCAGCTATGAGCTATCAGCCATCAGCTTATCATGCAGCATCCCAATCATCCTAATCATCCACAAACCGTATGGTTGAATCCTGATTTATCATTATAGCGTCAGCGGACAGGGCCTTCAAGCCCTTCTCCACCGGACCCAGTCCGCCTAAGAGCTTCTGGAGCCTGGTGTGGATCGGCAGGTTGGTCAGATTGAGTCGCTCCACCGTGGGAAGGGGGATCCGTGCCCCCATTGCGGCCACAGACCCGGACAGGGAGAGGTTCCCATGGCGTATCTGCACGTCCACCCATTCGGGGGTCCCCTTCCTCAGGAGTGCCCGCTGCTTGATGATCCCCTCATTGGCCTCGTAAGGATCCATGGCGTACAGGAGCCTCTCCAAGGTCCTGGACCCGATGTGGGTCAAACGGACGGCCGCACTCAGGTTGTTCATGACCCGCACTGAGTCCCGGGAAACAGGCATCTGGAGGGAGACCTGGCCTGAAACCTGGGTGTCCTGGTCCGGGCCTTGAAGAGATGTCCTGTCTGCCGGGGCCTGTTCAGGGAGAAGTGTCGTGGCATCCAGGCCTGAAAAGGCCCCGTTCATCTCCAGGCGGCAGAGATCGTCCTGCCGGGTAATCCTGAGGTCGCCCAGGATGCTCCCCCCCATGGCATCGAACTGGAAGCGGTCCAGGGAGGGGAGGGACCCAGCCAATCGGAACTGCATCTCGCCGTGGCGAAATTCAAGGGAAAACGGGCCTCCCGTCACGTTAACAGAGTCAAATGAGAGGGTGGGAGGCCCGGACATGGGTCCGCCCAGATCTTCCATAAGCCGGCGGGCCAGGGCATTGCCGGACGGGGATTGCAACCCTGGGGCCGCTGATGGACGGAGCACCTTCTGGGAGAGAGGTGCATGCGACGCTACGGGCTTGTCTTTCTCTTCCCCTCCAAATTGAAGGCCATAGGTCTTGGACAGATGGATATGGCTGGTCAGCCTTTGAATGTGGGCCTGCTGTGCAGTCACATCGAGGCCACCGCTCTCCAGGGACACACGGGCCGATATCTCCTTTCCCGCCTTGAGTTCAAGCCCGAGCCCGGCGTTGAGAGGTCCGGTCAGGGCGAGGCCGGGCGTGAAAGGGGCCAGAGACGGACCCAGGGTGGTCCGAAGACCTGCGGTGAGGGTCGCATCCAGATGCCTCAGGAGGGTGGAAAGGGTCGGCTGTTCCTCCAAATTCAGGAGACGGCCCAGCCTGTTGAGAGAAATCTCGATGTCCTGGTCTATGTTCAGGGGGTCGATGTGGAGGGCCTCTGTTATCTGAAGCGAGGACAGGTTCCGCTCATCGGCCTTGAAGGAGAGGGTCGCCGAGAGGGGCGGTTTGAATGCTTTTGAACCGGGGAGTTGCGAGATCCGGCCAATGGCCAGGTTTCCTTCCAGCAGCACTGATTTGAGCCCTCCGGCAGCGGTTACGGTCAGGGGAGAGACGGAACGGACGCCATGGACCGACAGGGACGCTTTCCCTTTCATGGGGAGGTCCAGACCCACATTCTTAAGACCGGCCCGTAATTCAGCCATGTTTATGAAGCCCAGTGCGTCGAGGCGACGGGCTAAAGAAAGCCCCCTGTCGGAAAGGGTTTTCAGCTCCGCCGGTGTCGGCCGCCGGCCCTCAAGGCGCCAGTCGGCTTCCAGGGCGCCGGTGAACTTCCCTTTGGGTTTCACGGAGGCCGGGATCAGTGCCCCGGCCGCATTCAGATCGAGTTTGGCTTGCCCGTTGAACCGGAGGGCCTTTTCCCCGAGGGCAGCGGCCTCTCCCTTGATCTGCAAATCGACGATATCGCCCAGTCGGAGAACGGCATTCAGTCCTCCCACGTCGGCCATGAGAGGCGTGAGAGCCGCGATATCCAGATCCTCAACCCCTGCCTCCAGGTGAATGCCGGCCTTGATCGATTGTTTGGAAAGGGAATCGATCCGCGGGGAAGGGGATTCAATGGCCGTCCGGGCAGAGAGTTTCATAAATGGGGGCTGATCCTGCATGAGGATTGATGCCTTCAGGTCATGGCGGATACCGGGGACCGAGGCCAGGCCCGGGGCTTCCATACGTTCAACCGTAACCGATTCCGTGAGACTGACGGTTCCTGCCATGCCCAGCAGGGCCTTCGGGGATCGGGTCAGATCCCGTGCCGTTACATGGACGCCTGCCATCATTAATCCGTGGACATGGATGGGTTGGCCTCCTGACAGACTGAGTTTCTGAATGTCCAGATCTGCGATCCAATCGAGGGATGTGGGGAACCGGTCCTGAAGCCGGACGTCTGCCTCAGACGTGCGGAGGCAGACCCCCTCTGCCGACAGACCGTTCTTGGAAAGGGCCAGTTTCAGGCCGGGGAGTTCCAGCTTGAGGCCCTTTACTGTGGCACGGACCGCCCCGGCAGGCAGGATGCCGTTCAGGTGCACCTGATCGACATAGACACCCTGAGGATGCTCCGGGGACCATCCGGTCGTGATGTCCATTGGGATGAATGGACCTGCAAGTCCTGCCATCTCTTTCAGGTCCACAGCGATGGCGTCCATGGAGAGATCGGCCTCTACCCCGGAAGCATCCGCCTGACGAACCCGGCCCTGCCATCCGAGGCGGGTCTTATCCTGAAGCCGGAGTTCCCCTTTGATGATATTTAATTGCCTTTTCCCCGGCGTCACGGTCCCTGTTTGTGAGAATTGGAGGGCGACAGGCCCGATCCGGCGTTCTTTCAGGGGGCCGCCCGCAACCGCCAGCCGACTGCCCGAAAGCGTCATATCATAGGCGATCTCGTCCCCGGGACCCAAGCGCGCCTTTGCGGCAAAACCCACCTGCCCTGACACAGCGGGGAGAGAGGGGGGGATCAGGGGACCTGCCGCCTCCATGAGGACCGCGAGGTCCAGATCCAACTTCCCTTCGATCCCCATATCGGAGAGCCCCCCTGACACGTCCAGGTCAAGGCCGGGCAGCCTGCATCGGGCCTTGATCGATGCAGTGCTGAGCCGGACTGCAGGCGTGGGGTCCACCAGGTGTTCGACAGAGAGCGTCAGGTCGAGAGACGGCAGGGGTTTCCCATCCATCTCCTGTGCTGAAGAGAGGGTCACGCTGATGGGCTTTTCCACAAGGGAGGGGATATTGACAAGGAGGGCGACGTCGCGAATCGCGAGGGAACGCTTCGCCTGCCGGTCTTCAACGAGGAGAGCGCTCCGCTGGAGCCTGATGTGTGCGTTGAGGTCTCCTGGCAGAGCCAGGGCCATTTTTCGCCAGTCCTGGGGTTCAGCCGGCAGGGTCTCTGCCGGGGGCTTCCGGGCGGGTTTGAGCCGGGCCAGCCAGGCCTCCAGATTGGTGCGGCCGTCTGCCCCCCGGATCACGTGGGCCTTGAGTCCCTCCATCTGCAGATCCAGACAGAGGCGTCTGTCAATCAACTGGCCAGGATCGATATTCAGGATGATCCGGTCCAGGGAGATGATCGGGTCCCTGCTGAACGCCTTGTCGTCAGCAATCCGGAGGCCCTGTATCTGAATACCCGCTTCCCAGGTCCAGCGAAGGCCATCCACGGTTACCGGTGCATGAAGCGCCCGGGAGGCCCGGGTTTCGATCTGTTTCTTAGACCAGTTCGTGGAAACGGCCCGGGGCATCATCCACAGGGCCGCGGCCCCTATGGTCAGGATGAAGATGAGGACCGTCATACACCACAGCAACCATTTGACAATCCGACGCAACATTCAGACGTTCCTGGTTGAGGTTCAGGGGTCAAAGGTTTAAAGGTTCAGAGGTTCAGAGGTTCAGAGGTTAACGGGTTGCATGTTTACAGCGGGCTTCGAATGTTGAGGCATTATTCTTGATTTTCCGTTGTCAATTGTCAATCGTAATCCTGGCAGCATTCCCGCATCCTGCAGGATCTACGCTTCGCTCCGACCAAGAACGCGTCGAATTCACTATTGCAATTGCGTGCCGCTCATATTATAGAAAGGTCCTCAACAGGCCGCGATGGGAAGGGCTCGGAAAAGCGTTATATTAATAGAAAGGCATTTTCAGTGAACCAAATATCGGAGAGAGAAACCCTCGATCCAAAAGCAGTGGTCCTGCTTACCCTCCTCTGCATGGTGTGGGGCTTTAACGCCGTGGCCATGAAGGTGAGCAATGCTGGGATCGCCCCGATCTTCTGCGCCGGCATCAGGTCCGTCATCGCCGTCGTGGGACTGGCCATCTGGATGCGGATCAACCGGATCCCCCTGTTCCCGGGAAAGCTGCTGGACGGCGTGATCGTGGGTCTCCTCTTCGGGGTCGAATTTGCCGCGCTCTTCTCCTCTCTCCTTTATACGACGGTTTCCTCAGCCTGGATACTCCTTTACTCCACGCCCTTTTTCCATGCGGTGGGGGCACACTATTTTTTGACCGGAGATCGCATCACCCTGCAGAAGACCGTCGGCCTGGTCCTGGCATTTTTCGGCATTATCCTGCTGCTAAGCAAGTACCTGGGCCTTCCATCGCTGACCGGACTTCTGGGCGATATGCTTGCCCTGGCGGCCGCCATCCTCTGGGCCGCCACCACCATCTATATCAAAGCGCGACTGGTGGGAAGGGTGTCGCACCATCACACCCTCTTTTATCAGACCGTCTTCTCCATCCCGATCCTCTTTCTCCTGAGCGTCGTGTTCGGTGAGACGCCGGTCCACCATATCGATGCGCTCATCATCTCATCCGTCCTCTTTCAGGGGATCGTCATCGCCTTTGTCAGCTATCTGGTCTGGTTCTATCTGGTCCATGATTATCCGGTCAGCAGACTCTCGTCATTCACCTTCCTGACCCCGGTCTTCGCCACCCTGTCGGGGGCCCTCTTTCTCCAGGAACCCTTGACCCTGCGCGTGACCCTTTCATTGGCGCTGGTGAGTATCGGGATCTACGTGGTGAACCGGAAATGACCAGCCTCTTCGAAGTTTTTGTTTTGGCCGGACTGTCTTGGCTGGGGTGCAGTGGCTGCGCTCAACAAAAGGAAATAGAGGTTCCGTGATGTATAATCTGACATTGATGACCTCTCTGATCTTTGTTGCCCACTGGGCAATCGTCATCGCCCTTTCCATTCGCGTTATTATGAGACGTCTTCCGGTCGGTGTTTCCCTGGCATGGCTTGCGGTGATCTTCAGCATCCCCTTCATCGGGGCTGTGATCTATCTGCTCATCGGTGAGAACCGATTGAGCCGCAAGTATCTGAAGCGCGCGGCCGCCATCCACGGGGTCTACAGTGAGTGGCAGCAGGAGCTGCAGACAAGGTCGTCGCACCTCCGGCCGCTTGTAGATCCGAAGGCGGCCTCGCTCCAGTACCATGCAGAGACACTGGTGGGATTCCCCCCTATGGAGGGGAACCGACTGGAGCTGATGGCTGATTTCAGAACGGTCTTCGCATCCATTATCTCCGACATCGATCGGGCCAGGCGGACATGCCATCTTGAATTCTATATCTGGCACATGGGCGGGATGGCAGATGAGGTGGCAGAGGCCTTGATCCGGGCAGCAAGGCGCGGCGTGGTCTGCCGCGTCCTGGTGGACGCCGTCGGAAGCAAGGGGTTCCTCAAGAGTGGGCTCGCCCGGCAGCTTCGGGATTCCGGCGTTCACCTGGCGGCCTCTCTCCCGGTAGGCCCTTTACAACTCCTGACGACCCGGGCCGATCTGCGGAATCACCGGAAGATCGTCGTTATCGACGGGGAAATCGCCTATACAGGGAGCCAGAACCTGGTCGATCCGCGATTCTTCAAGCAGGACGAGGGCGTGGGACAGTGGATCGACGCCATGGTGCGGATGGAGGGTCCCGGGGTCGAGGCCCTGGCAGGGATATTCATAGAGGGGTGGGAGATGGATACCGGCGAGGGTCTTGAAGACCTTGAGACCACCAGCGATGTGGGGCCGGTATCGTCCAGGGGATCGTCGGCCGTGCAGGTGGTTCCTTCGGGACCGGGATTCAGGCCCGACGCCATCCGCCAGTTGCTGCTCAGCGTCATCTACTGCGCCCGCAGGGAACTGGTGATCACCACCCCCTATTTCGTCCCGGATGATACGGTGCATACGGCCCTTATCTCTGCCGCCCATCGGGGCGCCGAGGTCACCCTTGTGGTCCCTGCAAAGGTGGATTCAAGGCTCGCTCATTATGCCAGCCGGTCGCTTTACGACGATCTCCTCTCGGCAGGGGTGCGCATTGCAGGGTTCAGGGGAGGGTTGTTGCATACCAAGTCGATTACCGTGGACCGAGAGTTTTCCGTATTCGGCTCGGTCAATCTCGACATGCGCAGTCTGTGGCTCGATTTCGAAATCTCCCTGTTTGTCTACGACCCTGAATTTACAGAGAAGGTGCGTGCCATGCAGGCCGGATATATTGCGGATGGCGGGATCGTGGATCTAACTGAGTGGCGAAGGCGGCCGGCAATTCACAGATTTGTGGAGAATGCAGCCCATCTCGTAGGCCCCCTCCTTTGAACCGGGACCCGTACAACCCATCTCTTCAGCCGCCGGTTCTCTCCAGGATCAGAATTCCCACCAGATAATGCCCTTTGTATGGACCTTGGTCCAACCTTGTAATATGTCGAATCTCTGTCCCCAGATATTCCGCCGAACCTGACGAGTTTGCCGGATTGTATTTCATCTCCAATACATCGCCAACATTCAGGCGTTTCAGTGCAGCAGAGGTCTCATTTACCACGATACCGAGGCCCCATGGCGACATATCCCGCACCCTGAACTGATGGACAGGGAGTTCACGGCTGATGGCAAACTCCACGCTGTAGTATTCGTCCAGGATTTTTCGGGGTTCGGACCTCTTCTCGGGCCCCCGCTCCTTTTCTTTCAATGGATCCATGTTGAAACCTCGCCCGGATATTCAGCCCGGCCATGTGTTGACGCTGTCTCTCCCGCACGCTCTAATGCCGCCGCATCAACCAAGGGCTGTGGAGACGAATTCTTTTATTTTTAGGTAATTTTTCACTGAAAGTCCATGCTTTTTTCGTTATGGCTCATCGTTCATGGGTTCGGAGGTTTCCCGCTTACAGCGCTCAGGAGCGATATCCTGTCCCAAAAACGCCCTTTTGAAAGGGTTGCATCCTCTAAGATTGTATTATATATATCCCAAAAGATATGTATTTTTGAATCTGCGATTATTTTGTTCCCAGACAGGCCCTCACGTCAGTTGACGAGGCGCCGATCGATCCCCTGTCCGGGTCCCGGAGGTTGGGGCATGAGGTTTACGCTGCGGCTGAAGATTCTTCTGATGGTCGGCATTATTACGCTCTCTTCCCTCTTGGGCTATATCGTGTTGACCTACAATGCCCGGGTTATCGGAAACAGCCTTCGGGTTGAAACCGAAGACCATATCAAGGCGCTGGTGGGGGAAAATGCCGAGAAGATCGAATCCGCCATGCTCCTTATGGAGAGAACCGCGGACGCCCTTGCCACCGGAGGAGAGGCCTTTTATGCCATTCATAAGGCCACCGGACAGGATATCACAGGACAGATCAGGGAATACCTTTTAGACAATTTCAAGAAGATCCCGAAGGCGATCGGGGGCGGTCTCTGGTACGAACCCTATGCCCTGTTTGAAGAAAGGAAACGTTTCGGGCCCTATGTTTACCGGGAAAACGACCAGGTCTTTTTCACCTGGGACCTGAACACGGAGGCGTACGACTATCATCGTCAGGCATGGTATCTCCTTGCGATCCCGGAGGATTGGAACCGGTCGCAGCAAAGACCCTCCAGAATCTACTGGACAGATCCCTACTTTGACGAGGCCGCAACCAAGGCACTGATGATTACGGTGGACGCCCTGATGCAAGACCCGCAGGGCAAACTGATAGGCATCTCTACGGTTGATTTCAGTCTGGGGGGTTTGAAAGACATGGTGGCCAGGATGACCGTCACCCCCAACGCCTTGCCATTTGCCGTGGATGTGTCGAGCGGCCTCCTCATCTCTTTTCCTTCTGATCCGTCCAAGGTCCTGAAGAATATCGCCGACCTCGGCTGGGATGAACAGATCGAAGCGATCAAGAACGTCCGGCCGGGAGAGGTCATTGCGAGACCGGCGACGATTAAAGGAAAACCGGTTTCCCTGTTCTATACGGTCTCTTCCACCGGGACCGCCCTTGGCATTCTAGCGCCCGATGACGAACTCTATGCCCATATCAACGACCTTGACCGGGCCAATATGGTCACGTCGCTCATCATCATTTCGATCCAGATTGTTCTCTATCTGCTCATTGCCCTCTTCATGGTGAGGCGCATCTGCAACCCGATCAGCAGATTGACCGATGTGGCCCAGGAGATTGCAGCAGGCGATCTCGTCGGTGCGTCCAGGTCTTTGGCCGAGATCGAGCGCAGGAGCCGTTCGGACAAGGATGAAACCGGACAATTGTTGGCTGCCTTCCAGGGGATGAACAGGGACCTCACCGTCCTCTTCGGGCAGGTCCAGCGCTCCGGAACCCAGGTCAGCTCATCCTCGGCACAGATCGCTGCCTCTTCAAAAGAGATGGAGGCCACCATCAGCGAACAGGTCGCAGCCACGCATCAGGTCAGCGTTTCCTCCAAGGAGATCTCGGCCACTGCAAGCACTCTGGCCGACACCGTCAATGAGGTGACAACATCTGCGACTGAGACGGCAGGTCTGGCCGAGTCGGGTCAGAACGGCCTGGCGGAGATGGAACGATCCATGCAGGGCGTGCTCAAGGGAACGGAATCCGTCTCGGCAAAGCTTGAAGAAATCAAAGAAAACACCTTGAACATCGGTTCGATTGTGTCTACCATGACGCGGGTTGCGGATCAGACCAACCTTCTCTCACTCAACGCGGCGATCGAGGCTGAAAAGGCCGGGGAGTACGGCCTTGGATTTTCCGTGGTGGCAAGAGAAATCCGTAGATTGGCAGACCAGACCTCTGTGGCCGTGCTGGACATCGAGGATATGGTCGCCAGAATGGCGGCATCGGTATCGGTCGGGGCCGCCGAAATGGAGACCTTTTCCGAGGACGTGCGCGCCGCGGTCAGCGACATTAACGATATCGGCAGACAACTCGACGGGATTATGGAAAGGGTACGGTCCCTGCCCCCCCGTTTCGAATCGGTTAATGAAGGGATGGAAATCCAGTCCCGGAGCGCCGGCCGGATCAGTGAGACCATGGAACAGTTGAACCTGACAGCCCAGCATACGCTGGATGCCTTGAGGGAATTCAACCTCTCGGCAGACTACCTGAGGGAGGCGGCCCAGGTCCTGCAGGAGGCGATCGCCCGCTTCAAGGTAAACGAATGAAGTGTGAGAGGGAAACGAAATGAGATTAATGCTCAAGCACAAGTTCATCGGTCTCCCGGTCTTGGCAGCCATCCTGCCGGTCCTGGTCATGTTTGTCTTGACATTTATAGAAAAGAGCAGCGTCACGAAGAAGATCGAAGGGGAGCTGGATCTCCTGGCACATGACAGCATGAAGGGTATTGCTATTGCAATCAGGGATACCTGCCAGGTCACAAGCGACATGATTCAGAAGGATGTGGATCGGCGGCTCAACGATGTGGATTCGTTTTTTTCAGCCCTTGGAGGGCTCTCCTTGTCTTCTGAAGAGGTCTCGTGGACCGCAGTGAATCAGTTTACGGGTGAAGAAAAGAGGGTTTCCCTTCCCAAAATGCTCATCGATGGGGTCACCTGGCTTGGACAGAATAAGAAATTGGATGAACCGACACCCTTTATTGATGACGCCAAGATAAAATTCGGGGGAAACTTTGCCATCTTTCAGCGCATGAATGAAAAGGGAGATATGATGCAGGTGGCAACCACCCTGTCCACCGCGGATGGGTATCGGGCCATCGGGAGCTACATCCCAGCGGCGAAAGACGGCATTGCGGTTCCTGCCATTTCAGCCGTGCTTCAGGGGAAGGTCTTCAAAGGCATGGTTGATGTAACTAAAAGGTGGTATATCTCCGATTTCAAGCCGATTACCGATAAGACGGGGAAAATCATAGGGATGTTGTTTGTGGGGATACCCGATAGTATCCCTGAGAGCCTGCGGCAGGTCATCCTGAATATGAAGGTTGGCAAGACAGGGTACGTATATGTCCTCGGCGGCCGATCGCCCCACCATAGAGGACACTACATCATTTCAAAAGACGGCGAACGGGATGGCGAGAACATCTGGGATTCGAAAGACGCAAGCGGTCGTTACTATATTCAGGCTATCGTAAACAAGGCGACGGGGATGAAAGGGAATGAGGTGGCGTTCGATCGGTATCCGTGGCGGAACATAGGAGAGGATAAAGATAGAGGAAAGATGGTCGCCATCACCTATTTTGAACCCTGGGACTGGGTGATCGGGGCCGGAGCATACGAAGAAGACTACTATGATGCGAGACAGAAGGTTGACTCCTCCATGTCTCATATGTTGTGGGTTATGATCCTAAGCGGTATTGCTGTCCTTATCCCCATCGTCGGGATTTCCCTGTTCTTCGGGAACAGGATTACTAAACGGCTCATCCAGATCACGTCCATATCAAGAAAAATCGCCAAAGGAGACCTTTCATCGGCTGCCGACGCTGTCAGGTCATTGGCGGCTGCAGATGGTTCTGACGGCAGCGGCAGGTCTGA
>CAYPDL010000023.1:0-22131 GCA_964409475.1 uncultured Desulfobacteraceae bacterium
TTGCGGTAAGATTTGAGCCTTATTGGTTACCGCCTTGTAAAAAGTGGAAAATCTTGTGCCTTTGTGTGAGGCCTTTTTAGAATTCTTTAACCACCAACTGTTGGGAGGCAAGACATGCATAAGCTATTGGCGGATACGCCGGGAGAAGAAATGCTCCTGCTGGGCAACGAGGCCATTGCCCGAGGCGCCCTGGAGGCAGGGGTGTCCTTTGCCACATGTTATCCGGGAACCCCTTCTTCCGAGATCCCGGAGAACTTCTTCAATATCAGCAGAGAAACCGAACTCTACTTTGAATACTCAACCAATGAAAAGGTGGCGCTCGAGGTAGGTGCCGGGGCGGCGGTCTCAGGCCTGAGGACCATGGTGACCATGAAACACGTGGGCCTGAATGTGGCCTCTGATCCGCTCATGACCCTTGCCTATGTGGGCATCACGGGAGGCATGGTGATCATCAATGCGGATGATCCCTCCCTTTTCTCGAGCCAGAACGAGCAGGACAACCGCTACTTCGCCCGTCTTTCAGGTCTCCCCATGTTGGAACCCACCAACACCCAGGAGATGAAAGACATGACCGCGGCGGCATTTGATCTGTCCGAGGAGCTGAAGCTTCCGGTCATCATCAGGACCACCACGCGGCTCGCCCATATTCGAGGGCCGGTCCGCCTCGGGGCGCTGAGACCGATCCAGAAAAAGGCCCATTTTGAAAAAAATCCGTTCCATTTTGTTACCGTGCCGGCCGTTTCCCGGAACCTTCACAAACTCCTGTTGGAGAAATATGATCAGGCCGCCCGGAAATCGGACAGCGGACCTTACAACCAGATTATCGGCGACGGCAAATGGGGGATCGTGGCCAACGGGGTCAGCTTCAATTATGTGACCGATGCTGTCTCTGACCTGGGAATCTACGATAAGGTCAGTATCCTCAAGCTGGGATTTTCATGGCCGATGCCTGAGGCGCTCTGCATCCGGTTCCTGAAAGCCGTGGACAAGGTCCTGGTGGTTGAGGAGCTGGAGCCCCTCAATGAAACAGAGCTGAAGGTCCTGGCCCAGGAAAACGGCATCTCCATACCGATCAAGGGCAAAGGGACGGGGGCGCTTTCCCGTCTCTACGAGTACGATCCCGGAATGGTCCGGAAAACGGTGGCCGAGTTCTTCGGCATCGATTACACGCCCTATGAAATGCTTGATACCTCGGATGCCCCGCCCCTCCCCGGAAGACCGCCAAACCTGTGTGCAGGATGTCCCCACCGGGCGACTTACTACGCGGTCAAACAGGTCTATGGCGCAGACGCCATTTACCCCACGGACATCGGATGTTATACCTTGGGTGTCCTGCCCCCCATCTCCATGGCCGATTTTGTCATCTGCATGGGCTCATCCGTCAGCTCCGGTTGCGGGTTTTCCAAGGCCACGGACCAAAAGGTCGTTTCCTTCATCGGCGATTCCACCTTTTTTCACTCGGGCATTACCGGCCTGGTGAATGCGGTCCACAACCAGCACAAGTTCACGCTGGTGATCCTGGATAACGGGACCACGGCCATGACCGGTCACCAGATCCATCCCGGGGTCGATACGGTCCCGATGGGCATTGATCTGACCCGTATCTCCATTGAGGATGTGGTCAGGGGGCTGGGCGTCAAGGATGTTCATGTGGTAAAGCCGTTCAAGCTGAAAAAGACCATTGAGGCCGTAAAAGCCGCCAAGGAGTACGACGGCATATCGGTCATCATTTCACAGGAGATGTGCCCCCTCTTTGCAAAGGCCACAGGCCAGTTCAAGAAGGCCCATGCGTTTTTCATCAATCACGACAAGTGCAAGAACCACAGAGACTGCATCAATCTCCTGGCCTGCCCGGCCATGTACCTCGAGGGGGATCGGGTCGAAATAGACAGGAACCTCTGTATCGGATGTTCTGTCTGCGCGCAGGTCTGTCCGGAAAATGCAATTTTACCGCTGAAAGGATAAAAGGGAGGCTTCTTATGGAGACAAAAAGACTGGTATTTATCGGCGTAGGGGGACAGGGCAACCTGTTGGCCTCCCGCCTGTTGGGAGAGGCCGCCCTCTCCATGGGGATACCCACGGTGGTGAGCGAGATACACGGCATGGCCCAGAGGGGCGGTATTGTCGAATCGGCGGTCCTGTTAGGCGATGTGACCAGCCCCATCGTGTCCAACGCCGAGGCCGATGTGCTCATCGGATTCGAACCGCTGGAAACACTGAGGGCCCTAAATAAATGCAATAAGGACACGGTGGTGATCACCAATACGCATCCCCTCCCCCCCTTTACCGTGGCCATCGGCCAGGGCGTCTATCCGCCTGTGGATGACAGCCTGAGACTGATCCGGAACAAGGCCCGCAGGGTGATTGCACTGGACGGGAATGCGATTGCAGAATCGGTCGGGAACCCCCTCTCCCTCAACATGGTCATGTTGGGGGCACTGATCGGATCGGGGACCATCCCGATCGGCGCTGAAGAGATGAAAAAGATCCTCTCCAAATCCACCAAGAAGGCCTTCCTGGAATCCAATCTGAAGGCCTTTGACTTGGGCATGGAGAAGGCAAATTGAGGTGAGTCCCGCTGAAAAGCGGGGCTGACTTTCCCAAAAAGCGAAAGCCTGCTGCATGGCAAAACGCCGGTTTTTTCACGCAGCAGGCTTTTTTGGGCTGAAATGAGTGAAAACGAACGGTCAACATCTCCCTCCACCTATCTGGGTCCGAAGAAAAAGCTATTCATCGAGTATCTTGCGTATCCTTCTGACAAGCACTGAAGGTGAAATCGGCTTTTGAATGAATGCATCAACCTCCTTCGGAATGCCCGCCCCGCTGAGGATTTCTTCGGTATAGCCGTACTGACTGAGCGAGGTCACTGCCATATTCCTGAGCGCATCATCGTCCTCAGCGATCAAGATGGTCTCGGTGCCGCCCCGGAGAGGAGCCGTGTCTTCAATCTTCTCTACCTCCTGCTGCGCTGAAAGTTGAGCAAAGGGCAGATAAATCTTAAAGGTCGTGCCCATCCCCTGATGGATGTATACATTGATGTAGCCCTGATGCTTTTTAACGATTCCAAAGACCATGGAGAGACCGAGCCCCGTTCCTTTCCCTCCTCCTTGGTAGTGAAGAAGGGATCGAATATCTGGTTTCTGACACCTTCAGGGATGCCAAAGACCTCGATCTGTTCAATGAGATCCTGCCGCGATTGATAGAATGGAAGTGAGGCAAATAGATAAACAATCGTCCAAAGTTCTTTCGTCATGCCGGACTTGATCCGGCATCCAGAGCAGCTAACCAGTTGGAATGATGATGGGTTCCGGCTTTCGCCGGAATGACGGCGCGGAATTTGTACATCTAATAATATCAATACATTACGAGAACTTTGGACTGTGGAGCTGCTAAGTTCTGGCTATGATTTTCGTCTCAGTGGGAGGAGACGCGCCCGGGCCTGTTTCTCATTCAGCGTGACCAATGCCCCTTCGATGAGTCGTTCTTCAAATTGTTCCAGGGAGGACAAGACAATGGCTGATAATGCCTTTGGCGAGATGTCCTGCGTGCGAATCTGGAATACGCTGGGAAAATTAGCATCGCTTGCCGCAAGGATGGCGCCAAAGTCAAGATCATGAGTAAATACCAGATGGTGATTGGCACGCGCCCATTCCATGATTTCCCTATCTGTGGCATCGGGAGCACCCACTTGCGACCAATGTACAGGTTCATGGCCGGCTGATTTCAATATGGGCGCCCACCGAGGCGAAAGATTCATGTCGATAAGAATCTTCATGCTGTTCCCGCAGCAAGAGGAACATCTATTTCTTGAACACGCCATGCAGCGTACTGCAGTGCTTCCATTATGTCCTCAGGATCAAGATAGGGATACATGTCTAAAATCTCTTGATTGCTGTGGCCTGAGGCAACGAGTCCTACAATCATTCCCACGGTGACCCTCATTCCCCGAATGCATGGTTTTCCACCCATCACTTCAGGGTTAAAGGTAATTCGTTTTAGGTTTTCCATCACATCTCCCATTCGTTAACAATATAATCAAATTAGTCTCTTAACGAAAAAATGAAAAAATGGGGTTTTGATCAAATGTTTATTATAGCCTTTCCAGCCAAAAAAACTATCTATTTTCTGGAAACCGAATGAAATTCAGTGGATAGAGACTGTAAACGTGAATCGCTCGGATGGTTTCGTGAGAACCTGAAGAGGGCCAGAAAGGCGAAAGGCTTTAGTCAGGAAATGTTATGTGAAATTAGCCAAACACCGAGATTCTTCCGCTTCCCCATGCGTCGCCTTTTGCGCCCTGATGGGAAGGAAGAAGAGACAATGGCAGGAGACCCGGTATATTTTGGGGTTTTTTGGGAAGAGGATCGCTGGAGTTCGAAGGGGATATGGGTTGTATGTTAAAAAGGGTATCCCTATGGGGAAACGTCCTGGGTTGGTCGGCGGTGGTTTGATCAGGAGCCTCGGGGGATGGGAAGAAATCAAAAAGCTGAGACATTCCGGGCAGGATCGAATAGGGAGTGATCAACGGATATTGGGGGACGGTAATTTCGTAATGGGGGTCCTCTCGGAGTCGGAGGAAAATTTTTCCCGAAAATATCAACTCAAAAGCCGAGGGCTGAATTTTGAAAAGGTCGTTCAAAAGGTTGCACCCCTGTTTAATGTGGAAGAAGCCTACATTATCGGGAAAGGAAGGCAAAGGGACAGGGTTGGAGCCAGAGACCTGCTCTGTTATTGGTGTGCCGTTGAGCTTGAAATACCCATGGCGGACCTTGCAAGAAGGCTAAACCTGACGCTTGCTGCGGTGAGTTTCGCCGTAAAAAGAGGAGAGAAGGCGGCAAAAGAAGCGGGTTGGCGTCTGGATGAGTGAGTTATTTGATTATTTAAGGACGTCCCCAAGACGGCCCTACAATTTTCAAATTCACCCTCATTACAATGGCATAGCAAAAAAGACGTCACCAGATCACGCGTACTTCCTGGATGGCCTGGGGCGTGCTGCGCTCGACTGTGAAAGAAACTTTTTTGGCCTTGATGACGGCTCCTGGGGGCGGAATCTCCCCTGCCCTATCAAGGAGGTATCCGGCCAGGGTGGCATATTTGCCTTTGGGGAGTTGAATGCCCAACTGCTCGTTCAGGGTGTCAATCTCAATGCGGGCACTGACGATATAGTCTGTCTTGGAAATCTTGCGTATCCATTGAGTGGGACGTTTTTTGAGATCGTATTCGTCTTCTATTTCCTCCACCATTTCTTCCATGATGTCTTCAATGGTGACAAGCCCCTCGGCACCCCCGAATTCATCCACCACCACCGCCACGACATCGGCATTATTGCGCAGATCGAGCAACAGCTCGCTGATATTCTTGGACATTGGCACAAAACGCACCGGCCGGACATGGGGAGTGATCAGTTGGTCCGGATCGACCTCAAGCAGCTCAAGGGCATTCAACACACCGACCACCCGATCGACGCGCTCATCATAAACAGGCAGGCGTCTGTGGGCCTTCTCTCCAGCCAACCGGACAGCCTGCCCGCAATTCGCCCCTTTCTCGATCGCCACAACATCGATAAGCGGTAACATCACTTCATATGCCTTTGTGTCCGAAAAATCGAACAGGCGCCGGATCATGGCCTTCTCCGTGGACTGAATGTCTCCTCTTTCCGCCGGCATTTGCAGCATGGTGATGATTTCCTCACGCAGCGTAAAAGGGCTCTGCCCCTGTTTTCCTAAAATTCTTGTGAACAAACCCGTTACAGCGGTCAATACGACCAGGATCGGAAAGAACAGGTAAGAAAACATACGGAGGACAAAAATCGCGTAGGGCGTGATGACATCGGCCCTCTGCTGAAAGACGCTCTTGGGTACGATCTCACCGAAAATCCAGATTAAGGGAGCCACAAATGGGATAGCGATCCAGCCACCCTTCTCTCCAAACAATTGGATCATCAAGGCGGTGGCCATGGTCGTGTTGGTGACAACGGCGATGTTGGTCCCCAGCAACGTTATGGACAACAACCACTCCGGCCTTTTCAGCATCATGAGTGCGAGCCTGGCGCCACGGGAACCCTTTGCGGCACTGTGCCTCAGCTTCATCTGGTCGGCACTGATGACCCCCATTTCGGAGCCGGAAAAAAACCCCTCCGCCAGCAGACAGATAAGCAGGATGAGCAGGATCCACAACGCATCCATGACCTACGTCGCCTCCTCACGAACGGTGCCATGCGGCAAGGGTTTCTGTTCGTCTGCTGTTTGTTCGCCATCTGCCTCCATGTCCGCATCGATCTCCCCGTTTTGAGGGATTGGGTCTTCAGATGTCCCCTGCATCTCCATCCGTTCAAACTCTACGGTCCTGATGCGGTTGTCCCCGACATCGACCACTTTGAATCGCCACTCGCCGACCTCAATGGTGGCGCCTTCATGGGGAAGCTCGCCGTAATGGTGCAGGAGCAATCCTCCAAGGGTTTCTCCCCATTTATCGGATAACGCGGTACCCATGTCCTGATTAAATTTCTCTACCGGCATGCCCCCATCGGCAGCGTGACGACCATCCCCCAGGTCCTTGACGCTTATATCAAGCTGCACATCAGAAGAGCTGCGAATGTCGCCAAAGATGCACTCAAGCAAGTCCTCCATGGTCACAAGACCGGTGACCCCGCCATATTCGTCAACCGTAAGGGCAACGGACATTTTCCTTTCGCGAAAGGTACGAAACAGGTCCACCGCCGGTTTGGATTCGGGGATAAAATAGGGTTTCCGCAGAAGTTTTCTCACCCCTTCGATTTCCCCGGCAAGCTGTTTGAAATCAATGCCAAGCAAGTCTCTTGCATGCAGGATGCCGACGATATCATCCCTGCGCTCATGATAGATAGGGACCTTCGTATGGCGGGTGCGGCATAACTCGCTGATCATTTGCGGTAGAGGCATTTGTAACGGAAGAAAAAAGACAGAGGAGCGGGGCGTCATCACATCTTCCAGCGTCTTGTTGCCAAAATCGAAAATCTGATCGATGAACTTGGCCTCAACGCTATCCAGGGCACCCGCACCCACCGCCTCATGGGCCAGGGTGCGCACCATATCTTCGGTGATGATGTTTCCACGGGATCGCTCTTTACCGATGAGCAGCGTAATGAACCAGTCTGACACGCGTCGAATCACCCAGCGCAGCGGTTTGATCAGATGAGCGAAAAGTTCGATCAGAGGACTTTCGAACCCGGCAAAGGCGGCATTATGCCGTATCGCCAGCGACTTGGGCGTGATCTCACCCACCACCAGGAGGATGGGAACCATGATAAAAAGGTTGATCCACTTATTCTCGGCACCCAGGACCGTGATAATCACGGCAGCCGAGATCGCAGAGGCGGCAACGTTTACCAACTCGTTGCCGATGAGGATGGTAATGATGAGTCGCCTTGGCTGACTCAGCATCCGTTCAATGACACCCATTCGGGGATGTTTCTCCCGCCGCATCTGTTCGAGTTGTGATTTACTGAGAGAGAAGAGAGCCGTCTCAGAGCTGGAAAAAAACCCCGAAAGCCCCATCAGAAGGACAAAAAGCGCAACTTCCAGCCATAATACATAATCCATTGCAGGCACCTTCAGTGGGGTCAGTGTTGTTTGAGCAGTCCTGCACGATTTGATCCGATGTCAGGATATCATCCGTGCAAGAAGCCGTTTTCCAGAACAAGAGTATAGAGCAATATATCTTTTAATGTCAATTAGGTACAAAGGTTGATTGATCATATGCCTGTGCGTAAAAGGGGACGTTATTTCCATGACAATTTATGATTACACTGCCTTATTGAATGGTCTTAAGGGTAACTTGAGTGCTGAACCCCCGGCTATGCCGTGAGTGACGCACTTTTAATGTTGACTCGTTTGGGTTCAAGCGGCTCCAGAATCGTGGCCGCGCCTGCAATCAGGTCCGCATCATTCGCCGCCCTTTGCACCGCCAGTTGACGGCGGGACTGTCCATATCAAACACTATTTGCCTGTCCCCTTCCCTCCTGCTGGCCGGTTCCATAGGCAACGAGCTTGACCGAATTTGAAATCACATCACGGTCCCCTTCACCAAACACTAGAAGATCGATCACTTCCTGCGGCTGGTTCTCGTCAGGATCTCTTTCATGACGGCTTCATCCATCAACTCCAGGTCTGATGGAAGGACATGACCGTCCACGTCACGGCGAACCACCGGCACATCCGAGCTGATATAGCCATACACCAGGTTGTGGGCGTTATCCTCGTCCCGAATGATGCAATTGGACGGGAGTTGGAGGGGCCTGTCCATTCCGCACTGTCTTAAGATATCGATGATATAATTTTTGCCGGTGGCATAACGCATCTCTGACGGGTCTGTCGAGGGCCTGAGGAGTCCGGCGTCTGTGTAGAGGAGTTCCAGGTTCGGGAACACGCTCAGGATATTCATGTGAAAGGCCACCCGGAACCCTTCGCGGGTCAATCTCGCCTTGAGTCGGGCGATTCTTTGGTAGTTGGCCCTGACATCCGCCGCATCCCGGGCCGGCAGATCCAGGATGAGCGAGATCTCAAGAAAGATGTCTCTGCTCATATATCGGATGATATTATCAACGGCCATATCGATTTCTTCCATGGTGTACCCCTTGTCCACCTGGCGCAGGGAGAAATCGGAGGTTGATTCAAGCCCAATGAGCAGACAGTTCACATAGCGGTTCAAAAACGCGATATAGTCTCTCTTTTTGAGCAGGGTAATGCCGGTGTAGATGGTGATGTGGTAGTCTTTGATCTGCTCCAGGATCTCTTGAACCCGGGTCGACCCGCTCCTGAAATAGGAGTCAATAAATCGGATATGATCGGACCCGAAGCCGTTTATGAGATGGTGGATGGAATCCGCTACCCTGTTGACCTCCTGGCCCTCCAGAAAATCCATTTTAGGCAGCCCCCTGTAGGTGCAGAATTTGCACTTTCCATACCAGCAGTGATTGTTGAATCCGAGGTGGACCGGTGCGTCATCGGCCCCCTTATAAAGGTCCTTCAAAAAATCCCTCTCGCAGTCATACACCGTGCCGTAATCATTGTGAACGATGGCGGCGTCCTTCCAGTCCAAAATGATCTGATAGAGGTCCGTAGTCAGGTCGATGTTGCCTGAAACGATGATCAGGTTGTCGGCCAGTTTCGAGGGATGAACGCCCATTCGGCGCATGAATTCCCGGATAAACGAGGGAGACAGTCCGATGTTGATGAGGGGGCCTCCCAGGACCACCCTCTTGCCGCTTTCGAGCAGGTGCTTCAAAATGAGCAGGTCGCAGAAATTGAGACAGGTCAGGATGTTGACCTCCGTGTCAGGGTCCGTCAGGATGTACGGATCAAAATAACCCTGGGCCATGAACACGTAGAAGATGTTGTTCACCATATATTTCTGCTCCAGGAACGAGAGAACGTTCGGGGAGCATTGGGATTCAGCCCTTGACAGGATCTCGTCATACAGATCTGTGTCGATGTGAGAGGCAAACGGCCTCACCGGCATATCGCTGAAGGTCACATCCAGCTTGTCATTTCGAAGGAGGTTTTCGGTAATGATTCGCGTTGCCATTGGGTAAAACGGCTTGAAGAGCGGCGGATAGATATACGTGACGTCCATTATAGAATCCCTGTCGTGTTGGTTTCAGTTGCGTGCTTGTTGAGTTTATTGGGTTTGTTGGGTTTGTTGAGTTTATTGAGTTCAGAATTTTAGTGCCTCATTCCCTGGTTTTCTGTCACAAAAAACAAAAAAATCTTTTTTGTCTCTTTGTGGCTCTGTGGCTTTGTGTGAGATATTTTTTTGGTTGTGGTTGTACCGCGTTAGATGACTTTCGATGGGCGGCCATCACTTGTTTGGTCTGTTACGATCTCTTTGAGGAGCACAAAGAGGGGATCATCCCCTATCCCGTTTTCTATGGCGGCATGGAGCACCTCGGTCAAAAACATCAGGCGCGACCAGTCAAAGGGCTTGTTTCTGAGACCCCTGACCTTTTCAGGGGTCAGGTCGCCGGGAAAGCTCGGGGGGATCTCATGCCCCAATGCCCTGAAGGCCAGCATGGTGCGTACGCACTTGTCGCAGCAACAGCAGTTGGTATCCGGGGGCGTGTCATAGCGGTATTGGCCCTCCCAGCACACCTTCAAGTTGGCGAGGGCCTCCGGCCACGCAAAAAGGGCCTTCAGCTTCTCCACCCGGGTGAATACCATGTCGTGATGGATCTCAAAGCTGTTGCTCGACAAGAGTCGATCAGTCAAGGGATGGCTTCCCCACGGGGAGAGGTGGAGGTAGGAATGACTGCTCCCCACGAGGCAGCCGCCCCATGTCTTTCGGAACAGAGAGGCTGTCGAGGCAAGGACGCAGGCATGGGAGGTCCAGAATTTCTTGATGGAGAGGAGATATTTGAGGTTGGTCCGGACATTCAGGAACCGCAGGTCCTCATGGCCAGAAAAGAGCCGTCGGTTCCTTTCAACAACCGCTTTGCATTCCTTGTCATAGTCGATATTGACGTCAAACCCCTCGACATAGAGGATGGCGTTAATGTCGAACAATTTCCTTCGGATAGGTCCCCGCCTCAGGATGTGATTCAGGGCGCTGAAGCTCCCGTCGACGCCCCCGGAAAAGCTGAGCATCACCTTGTCGCTGACCTTTGTCTCCTCCACCTCCCTGTCGGGTACGATCTCAATCTCCGAATACTTTTCAGGGAACCATACGCTGAAGACACGCTGATATTCCTCCAGGTTGTCGAGCAGGGAGCCGGAAACCGGGCCGTGGACCCTCAGAGTGGCCTTATCTTCCATGGCCTTGAGCAGTGCCGCGATGACAAAGGAATCCATCAGGTCGCAGGAGGAGTATTCCCACTGATCAAAAGGGACAGTGTACCATAACTTCAAATCCCGATCGTAAGGTCTTGACATTCGAACGTGAATCTTGAATTTGGCGATATCATCACAGGATTCTATAGCATCCAGATAAAGGTCCAGATTTCTCATGGTTGTCTCCACAGTCCGTTGCGGCCCGGTCACATCCGGCGCCCCCAAAAGCCCCCCGGCACACCGTCTTATCTAATGAGTTCTCAGTCGTCTGATAGTGAACCGTGCGGCGGGACGTCAGACCCTGCGTTTTGCCGAATGGTCTGCTAATTGGGGGCGGGAAGTCATCACGCGTCCATGACAGGATCCTGTCAGTCAGTGAGCGGGGCAGCGGAATCGAAACAGCTCAGCTCTTGATCTTTTCGTGAAGTTGCCGCATTCTGCTGCTGAGCGCCTTGCAGATGTGAAGGGCGATCTGCGGGTATTCCCTCACAATTTCGGTGAATTCCTGTTTGTGAAGAACCAAAAACCGGGAATCTTCGGCCGTGCGGATGGTGGCGGATCGGACGGCATCTTCAAAAAGGGCCATCTCGCCGAAATAGTCTCCGGTACCGATCCGGGCCAGTTCGATCTCCCGGCCGCCTTCTTCCCCCTCCCCCTTGATAACAGCGACATTCCCCTTCATAATGAGGAACATGGTCTCGCCGGCCTCGCCCTCTCTGATAACAATATCGCCGACCGGATATTCGACTTCCTCTGTCACTGAGGCAATGGCCGCCAATTCACTCGCGGAAAGGCCCTCAAATATATTGATGTTTTTCAGTCGCAAAATCTTCTCTGGGATAGAAGTCTCTGTTTCCATCGTCTCCTCCATCTGGATGGGATCTTGATCTTCCCCATCCATGGCACGCTGCGCCATCTGTCGAATATGCTTATTTTCGGATCCTGCCAAATTCCGGATCGCTTCCATGTCGACCCCGTCCCTTCCCTGCCTGGAGATCAGGTAAAGGGTCAACACGACCGTGACCCAATCCTGCTCGTTTAGAAGATGGGTGCACACAGCGGCTTTGTCAGCTCCAAAATCAGGCAGTTTAAAATGCTTCCTGCCGTTCTTCAGGATCTCGGCCGGGCCTGCGTCTTCCAGAAGCGGAAGCATGATTTTAGAGAGGGAAGCATCCAACAGATCATCCAGGGCCTCCAAGCTGTTGGATCGCCGACGGCTGTCCGATGAAAACAGGCCTCGCCAGATGATCCGCATCTGACCTGACTGATCCTCTGCGGCCAGTACTCGAATAACGTTTTCCAGTCCGATTTGCTCTTTGGTTTTCAGGTGGTCGATGATCAGGTCTCTCTCCTGTCCCTCAGAGAACCCCTCTATCGCCTCTATTTCAGTTAGATGGCGGTAACATCGCTCCAGCCCGGAGCGGGCGAACTGGAAGATATCCAGGTCCGTGATTTTCAACAGGGTTAAGAGGTCGAATATCCCCTCCCGGACCCTGCGACGGGGTATGTTCAGGGATTCTACCAGGACCTGGGCATTTTGATAAGGAGCGGTCTGAATTTTTTCTTTGGCCAGGTTGGAGACCTGCTCCGACGGGTCATCCATCAGGCCGATGACCGTCCTGACAGCATCATCGTCGGTCAGTTCAAAGGCGTCGAGGGCTGCTAACCGGACAGCCTCTGCGGGGTGATAGAGGTATATGGATGCAAACCTGTTTGGAGAAGGGGCGCCGAGGCGGTGGAGCGCCGTTAACATGTGAGGGAAGAGCGACTCGTCTTCCTCCCTGTTGAGCATCTCCTCCAGCCGCGGGATATAAGATCCGTCTCCTATCTGGCCCGATGCGATCACGCCGGCCCTTCTTTCAGATGAATCGTCCGATGCCAGCCATGCGTCAATGACGCCCTTGTATGTCTCGGGGGAGTTGCGGTAAAGGCCAACGACTGCGTATGCCTGGATTTCCGGATCGCGGACGGTCTCGAAAATCTCTTTCAGGAAGTTCTGAAAAGGCCCGGCAGGCATGCGGTTGGCCGCCCTGAGGACGGCGATGGTACGTTCTTTCTTTGCAGGGTCCGCCAGTCCCCGGAAAACAGGGAGGGCTTCCTCTCCAATGTCCGGGGAAAGTATATCCAGGAGGGCCTCAGCGGTCTCGTCGTCATTTTCCCTTATGACCGAGAGGAGTTTTCTGTCGAATCCTTCAATGGGCTGGGCCTTGAGCAGGCGGGCATACCACAGGGATTCATCCCCACGCGACCGGGCAAAGGCCTCCACCATCTGGGCCTGGATCTTCTTGTCCGCAAAAACGCTGTTGACGTCCTTTTCCTCCAGCGACTTGAGATCCAGTATGTTTCTGGCAATCAGGTCCAGGAGGATTTTGGCATAGTTCTTTTTGAGAACAAACCCGGTGATAATCCACAGCCCGCCAACGATCATGCCAAAAATGGACAGGTACCTGGGATGGAAAATCCCCTCCGAGACCATGATCATCCCGGCGCCCATAAGGATCCCGACGCGGACTACTGTGCCGCGCAGGAAGGGCCGGATGGTTGCCCGGTATTCCGCGGGAAAGAGGCCCATGAGGATGGCCCGGGCCGGGTTGTTCATGGTGGTCCGCAGCACATTGGTGGAGACCCTGGCATACATGGCCGAAAAGATATCGAATTTGAGGAGGAAGGCCAGAAATGCGAGCACGTAATTGAAGGGATGAAACATGAGGACAATGGGAAGACCCCACCGGCCATAGACCCTTCCCACAAACAGAAGAATGATGAGGCTGAGGGCATTCATGGAGCCCCGGAAGTAGCCGTAGAAGGTGAGCATCCCGCCCTGGGTGGCAAAGGCGTTGTTCACGGTGAAGGCGAACAGGTAGTTCATGATCGGGATGAGTATATTGGGAAGAAGGGTCAGGAAGATGAGAACCTTGACCAGGAGGGACTGTTTCACAAGAGGCCACACGTCCTTGAATTCCTGGACAAAAGATGCACGCTTCTCGCCCTTCTTTTTCTTCTTTCCTCCCACAAGAAGCGATGGGAACTGGATCCCCATCCTCTTGACGGTGAGGGCCCCCAGGCCTGAGGTGACGGCATAGGCCAGCATGAGGTTGTCAATGGAGATGAGCTTGGCCAGTGAGGGTGTGGCAAAACTCCCGATCATGCCCCCCACCACGCCCCCTGCCGTAAGGAGCGGGAAAATGCGCTTGGACTGCCGGGTATTGAAGAGGTCGTTGGCCAGGTTCCAGAACATGAGGATGAACAGCACCTCGCATTGGGCCTTCATGACATAAAGGAGGGGATAGATAATCGTGAACCCGAGGGGGATCGCAAAACGGAGGATGCCCACGGATACGCCAGAGATGACAAGGGTATAGGTCAGCATCCGGCTTCCGGGAATCCTGTTCATGATCCCGGTCAGGAAGGCCATAAGGAAAAAGGTGGTGAAGGAGTTGACCACCTGAACAACGGGGAGGTATTGAACCCCATACCGCTTCAGGAAAGCGGTTTCCGCAAAGTTGTTGAAGAACATATCGGAGATGCTGATAAAAAAGAAGAGGAGGAGGACCCAGAGAAAAAGGGCCATCTCATCTTCGTAGACCTTCAACCAGTTGCCGATGAACTTGAGCATCAGATGGCCTCGCTGTCGAATAGTGAAGAATTCGGTGGGTTAGCCTACATCGGAGGCCGTAACAGTGTCAAGCGTTTTAATCGGCGCACAGCAATTCTCATTTTGCCTTTCGCAGTGATATAATAGGGTTGTAGCGTGGCCGTGAGGCCCTGAAAAATCGCCTTACGGCGACACTGCAAACGGGAAATACAGTCTATTCAATCGCAAAATGAGAATTGCTGATCAGTGCGACCCTGCCTTGTCCGGGTATCAGGCAAGAAAATGGCCACGGTTCAAAGGTTCAGGGATGATTCATTATTGTGCTTCGACGAAAACGAGCGCCCGGGATGCCCTAACGCCCGTTTATAACGCACGAATTTCCGGCGGATAACATTCAGTACATCAGTCTAAGTAATCCTGCCTCAAAGGAGAAAAGACCTCCACCATGACCGAGTCTTCAAGGACCTCGGCGGCATGGGCGACGTCGCCGGGGAGGCACCAGCTATCCCCGGGTGCCGCCTCAAAGGACTCATCGCCGACAATAAATTTCAACCGGCCGGAGACCAGGTAGCCGGTCTGTTCGTGAGGATGGCTGTGCTCGGGGACCCTGCCCCCCTTTGCAATCCTGAATTCGCACAAATGGGTCTTTTCACCATGGACCAGGGTCTTTAATCGAACACCCTCTGCCAACAGCTTATATCCTGTATCATCTTTCCGGTTGAACATCGTATCTCCTCCTTTTCCCTGTCGCGACGTTTCGTCAGACTCTCGATGACCTTGATGTCGGGCGGGGGGAATCGAAGGGCTGAAATCTCTTCCCACTCCACCCACCGGATCTCCTGACACGCAATGGCCACGGGTTCGCCCCTTACCCATGTGCAGTTAAAAACGTGAAGTGATATCCGTTTGTCCGCATACTCATGGTCCACTGTCAGAAGTGGCTCACCCACCCTTGCCTCAATCCCCAGCTCCTCCCTTATCTCCCGCTCAAGACATTCACTGAGCGCCTCCCCCGCCTCCTGCTTGCCTCCGGGGAACTCCCAGAATCCCTCGAGATGCGTCCCTTTTGCACGTCTTGAGATGAGAAGTCTCCCGTCTTTCCAGATCAGTCCGGCGGTGACATCGTAGTGGGGTTTCTTACTGTCTTTCACAGGCGCCTGTCTACTCCTCTTCAGCCCGGCCGACGCCTTTCAACCGCAACCTGAGGTATGCCTCCGAGGCCTCGGCATGTTCGGGGGATATCTCCAGTACCCGCTCATAGGCCCGCGCGGCCCCGGCCATGTCATTGGTTTTTTCCCTGAGCCTGGCTAACTGCAGCCACAAGTCCATATCATCCGGCCTCAACTTCAGGATCGCCTCCATCTGCTCCATGGCCTCGGCTTCCTTTCCGGTCTTCAGATACGCGAAAATGAGGTACCCTCTGAAAGCGGCCTCCCGGGGGTAAACCTCCACTGCCTGTTTCATGATGTTGACAATTTTCTCATAGGCTTCCCCCGCCCTCAGGCGCTCGAACATATCGTGGAGCAGGAGGTCCACATCCTGCGGCTTTTCCCTCAGGACCTCCTCCATCTGACGGATGGCCAGATCATCCTCGCCGGTCTTCAGGTAAGCGAAAACCAGATATCTCCTGAGGGGGGTCTGATCGGGATTGGCCTTCAATCCCTTATTCAGGAGGGGGATCATGCCTTTATAATCGCCCTTTTGCCTCAAATAATCATAGATAAACGCATATATGTCAGTTTCTCCGGGTCTCAGTTCAAGGATGGTAATGGCCTCCTTAAGGGCCGAGGAAAGGTCTTTTTCTTTTTTATAGATATCAAAAAGGATCCCGTGAACATCGGCATCCTCCGGGTGTGATGTCAGATAGGTCTTGAAATAGGGCAATGCGCTTTTGAGGTTGCCGGCTTCGTATTCGAGGGCCCCTAAATTGTAGATGATGGTATCGTCCTTCGGGTTGCGGGAAAGGATCTTCTGATAAATCGACCTTAAGGCCTTTTTGTCCCCCTCCTTTTCCAGGACCTGTGCCATCAGGGCAAGGGCCTTCATGTCGTCCGGTTTCCGCTCAAGGACCTCGGAAAGATGCTCCCTCGCCTTTTTGCGCTCACCCTTTTCCATCAGGTTATGAGCCAGCTTCAGTCGCCCTTCAAGGTCGCCGGATTTAAGAGTGACCGCATTATCCAGATAAAAATCCGCCTTCTCTTTCTGACCCGTCTTTTCATACAGATAGGAGAGATTGTAATGAAGGTTCGCATCCTTCTGGTCTAATTTGGCGGCATGAAGATAGACGTCAATAGCCCTCTCGTGGTCATGCGTCACTGTATACAGATATCCCAGTCGCTTGTAAGCATCGAGCCGCTCACCCTCCTTCATCCGCTTCAACAGGGCCTCATATTCCCGGATGGCCCCGCTCCAATCTTTCGCTTGCTCCAGTCTCTCTGCGTAGGCCTTTCTCGCCTCAACATCGTTCGGGTTCAGACGGATGAGCGATTTGAGGACGCGCACCATACCGTTTCCGTCGTTCATCTCCCGATAAACGCTTAAAAGTTCCGACAATATTTCAACATCTTCTTTTGTTTCTGCCATCCGCTCCAGCATGACGGCCGCCTTTTTCCACTTCCTAAGGGCCTTGTACTCATCGATAAGACGGCGGTTGATAGGGCTGTTGCCAGGCAACAGGCTCTGGCCCCGCTCGAGGAGCGCGATTCGTCGATCCGTGTCGATAATCCTGTCCGCCTTTTCCAGCCAGTCTTCTGCATAGGGCTGGACGACCCAGATGACTTCGCCGATATCCTGGTTGTAATGTTTCACATGGATCACAAATCGGTACCGATTAAAGGGATCCTGTTGAGGCAGAAGATCGGTGAGGGGTAGGGTTTCGTATCGAAGGGCGTTCACATCAAACCCTTCGGCGGACAAGCGGACATTCAGGTTGAAAGGGATGTTCGTGGATATGGAAAGGATCTTGACCTTGTCATGGGGATGCAGGGGAAGGGTTTCCCCTGAAAGGATCTTCCGGCTTTCATGATTGACGCGGACGTTGAGAAACTCGAACCGGACGGCAACGGCAAGCTTGTCGCGCCACAGCCACCAGCCGCCTGCCATGGCGCTGATCACCAACAGGGTGATCAGCCAGAAGGTTCGCCTGCGTTGGGCTTGCTTTTTCTTGCTCTTTGTCAGCAATCGGCGACCTCAAAGGATTGGCGACCCCATTTTTCAGAAACCCATCAAGGGCACTCAATCCCTCTTTTTCCTCCCCCGCTTGCCAAACTTGCCTTCCCAGATGAGAAGGATCGGGCTCGCTACAAAGACAGACGAATAGGTCCCTACCACTATCCCCACCAATAGGGCAAAGGCAAAGTCATGGATAACGCCCCCGCCTAAGATAAAGAGCGCCAATACCACGATCAGGGTCGTTCCGGAGGTGAGGATGGTTCGACTCAGGGTTTCGTTGATGCTGATATTCATGGTCTGATCAAAGGGCCTCCTCCTGAAACGCCGCAGGTTCTCCCGTATCCTGTCAAAGACGATAATGGTATCGTTCAGAGAGTATCCCACGATCGTGAGAAGGGCTGCAATAATGGAAAGCGACATCTCTCGATCCGTCAGGGCAAAGACGCCCACCGTGATAATAACGTCATGGATCAGGGCGATGATGGCGCCGAGGGCATATTTGAGATTCAGGAAGAGGCACAGGGTAAGCGTAACGATCAGGGCGATCAGGATAAGCCAGGTCACGCTGACGCCGAACCCGGATGTGAGGTAGACCACAAAGGCCAGGGAAATCGCCATTATGATGGACATCAGCCACTTCAGTTCAAACCGCCCCGAGATGTATATTGCGATTAAGAGAAGGGAATAAAAAATGGCGAACAGGGCCTTTTGCCGCAGGTCTTCTCCCACGCTGGGGCCGACCATCTCCACCCGCCTGATGTCCACTCCCTTTCCGAAATCGGCTCTCAGGGCCTCCTCCACACGGTCGCTCAAACCGGTCAATTCCACATCGGTCTGCCTGATCCGGATCAGGTACTCGGCCTCGTCTGCCTCGCCGAATCCCTGAACAATGCTGTC
Organism: uncultured Desulfobacteraceae bacterium; assembly: GCA_964409475.1. Lineage (GTDB taxonomy): Bacteria > Desulfobacterota > DSM-4660 > Desulfatiglandales > Desulfatiglandaceae > AUK324. The sequence continues at coordinate 18,466 of CAYPDL010000023.1, forward strand.
TTCCAGTTGTACGGATCTGAGGGCCTTCTTGATGTCGGACGGGGACGTCTTCTGTTCCAGCTTGACCTGGATCACCACGCCCCCTGAAAAATCCACGCCATAGTTGGGCCCGCCCCTCCATATGAGCAGAAAAATGGTGGCAATAATCATCAGGCCGGAAAACGCGAATGCGATGTTGCGCTTTCCGATAAAATCGATATTGATCCCTGGTTTAATGAATTCCATGTATTGGCTCCGGTTGTATCAAATAGAGATAGAATATGTGTGGAATCATACAGATCCCTTCCTGCTCCTGCCTGCAGCAATTCTCATTTTGCGATTGAGATGTTGCGTATGTCCCGTTCGTAGTGTCGCCGTGAGGCGATTTTTCAGGGCCTTACGGCCCCACTACAAACTTATCACATCACTGCCAAAGACAAAGTGAGAATTGCTGTCCTGCCTGCTAAATACTGATCTTTTTCACGTTTCGCTGCACATAGAAATAATCGAAAACGATCCTGGTGACGAAGATAGCGGTGAAGAGACTTGCCACGATGCCGATACTGAGGGTCACCGCAAACCCTCTGACAGGTCCGGTGCCGAACTGAAAGAGGACAAGGGCCACAATCAGAGTCGTCACCTGGGCGTCCAGAATGGTGACAAGGGCCTTGCTGTATCCTCCTTCGATGGCGGCACGCGGCGTCTTCCCCAGCCTCAGTTCCTCTCGAATTCGCTCAAAGATCAATACATTGGCATCCACCGACATGCCGATGGTGAGGATGATTCCTGCGATGCCGGGCAGGGTCAGGGTCGCACCGAAAAAGGCAAGCCCCGCCATGATGAAGACCACATTGAGGAGGAGAGCCAGGTCAGCGATAATCCCCGACAGACCGTAATAGATCGCCATGAAAAGGATAACGATGGCCCCGCCGATAAGCACCGACTTGAAGCCTTTTTCGATGGAGTCCTTTCCCAGGGATGGTCCCACGGTTCGTTCTTCGATAATCTTGACCGGCGCCGGGAGGGCCCCGGCCCTCAGTACAATGGCCAGATCTCTGGCCTCATCCGTGGTGTAGCGCCCGGTGATCTGGGCCTTCCCGCCGGAGATCTTATCCTGAATCACCGGCGCTGAATTGACCTTGTTGTCCAAGACGATGGCCAAGCGCTTCTTGACGTTGTCGCCGGTCACCTGCTCAAAGAGCCTGGCGCCTCTGGCATCGAATGAGAGGGAGACGTAGGGTTCATTGTACCGGCTGTCTATCTGAACCCTGGCATCGGTGATATATTCGCCGGTAAGGGCCGTTCGTTTTTTCAGGAGATAGGGGATCTTGGTCTGTCGCCCGCTCTTCGGATCGACGGCAATCTGATAGAGGATTTCGTCTCCAGGGGGTATCTTTCCCTGAAGGGCCTCTTCCACGCTGTTCTCCTCATCAACCAGCTTGAATTCCAGAAGGGCCGTCTTGCCGATCAGGGCAATCGCCCTTTTGGGGTCTTTCACCCCGGGCAGTTGAATCAGAAGCCTGTTTTCCTCCTGAGGACGGATGTCCGGTTCGCTGACCCCAAACTGATCGATCCGGTTACGGATGGTCTCCAGTGCCTGGTCCACCGCCATCTTGGTGATGCGGGCGTTGGCCTTGGGATCCAGGACGATCTGAAACGCCGGTTTGCCATCCGTTTCCGGGAGCGATTCCACCTTGAAATCAGGGTAACCGGCCGCGACCATGTCCAGAAACACATCCTTGTCTTCGGAACGCATCAGGATGATGTCGACGCTCTTCAGACCATTCCGCTTCAACTCAAGATACCGTACCTTGTCCTTGCGCAGATCCCGCTTCAGATCCTCGACGACCCGTTCCAGATGATTTTCAACGGCCTTGGCTGCCTGCACCTCGAGAACAAGATGAATGCCCCCCTGCAGGTCAAGACCCAGATGGATACTGTCCTTTGGCAAAAGACTCGACCACCATCCGGGAAGTCCGCCGCCCAGAGACGGAATGAGATAGACCACTGCTGCCAGAATTGCAAACAAGGCGATGATGCTGCGCCACCTTAGACTTTTCAACACGTGCGACTCCCAGATCTTAATTGATAACTTGTTGATAAATTATGTGGAAGATGACGTTGACGGTTCCCTTCCGGCCACGCCGGAGATAGAACCCCTCGATACCTTGACCCGGACTTTGGGGGCTATCTCCATGGTCACCACATCATCGGTCAGACCGGTTACGACCCCGTAAAGCCCGCCCGAGCTGACCACCCGGTCTCCCTTTTTTATCGATGAGAGCAATTGTTTATGCGCCTTGGCCTTTTTCTGCTGCGGCCTGATGAGCAGAAAATAGAAAATAGCAAACATGAGAATAAGTGGTATAAATGCCCCAAATCCACCCCCTTCTCCCCCTGTCCCCCCTTTGCCAGCGCCTCCCATCGCATACGCCAAAAAATCCATCATAAAACCTCCTTTCAACCCAGTCCTTTTTCTTGAAGTTCATAGAATGTTGCGCGATATTCTGTCAACCTGTCTTCTCGAATGGCAGTGCGAATGTCTGCCATCAGGCGAGAATAATACGCGAGATTATGGATGGTATTCAACCTGTAGGACAATATTTCCCTCGCCATGAACAGGTGCCTCAAGTAGGCCCTCGAATAATTCGCGCATGTATAACAATGACAGCCATCATCCACAGGCCTGTTGTCCTCCGCATACCTGGCGTTTTTGATGGTCATCCTGCCCGCTGTCGTGAACAGGGTCCCATTTCTTGCATTTCGGGTCGGCATGACGCAGTCAAACATATCTACGCCTAAGCTGACGGCCTCCAGGATATCTTCCGGGGTCCCTACCCCCATCAGGTAAACAGGCTTCTCAGTGGGGAGAAAATCGATGGTCTCCAGGATGACCCGCTGTCTGATGGCTCGATCTTCTCCGACGGAAAGGCCCCCCAGGGCATAGCCGTCAAATCCCATTTCAACCAGTTCCCGGGCGCTGATCTCCCTCAAGTCCGGGTACATGCCGCCCTGCACAATGCCGAACAGGGCCTGGTCATCCCTCTTCTTCCGCTTCAGGCATCTCCTCGCCCACGATGTGGTAAGGCTGACTGACCTCCGCACATACTCATATTCAGAGGGATAAGGCGCACATTCATCAAAGGCCATAATGATATCCGCGCCCAATGTCTCCTGGATATCGATGGCCTCTTCAGGACCGATAAAGTGTCTGGACCCGTCGATATGAGACTGAAACGTCACCCCCTGATCCGTCAGGGTCCTCAGGGGCGTCAGGCTGTATACCTGAAACCCCCCGCTGTCTGTCAGGATGGGCCCGGACCAGTTCATGAATCGATGCAGACCCCCCAATCGACCTATGACAGGGTAACCCGGCCTGAGGTAGAGATGATAGGTGTTGGCCAGAATCACTTTGACGCCTGCATCCGTCAGGTCTTCGGGCGATACGGCCTTTACCGATCCCTGGGTCCCGACCGGCATAAACACCGGCGTTTCAAATACTCCGTGGGGAGTCCGGATCTCCCCGGTCCTAGTCCTGCCACCCGCGGCCTTATGCGTGATTCTGAATTTCACATCTCGTCCGGAATCGAGTCCCCCTCAATCCCTCAATATCTTTAATCCCTGAATCCCAAAATCCCTCAATTCCCCAATTCATACGATCAACATCGCGTCCCCGTAGCTGTAGAA
>CAYPDL010000023.1:22231-30396 GCA_964409475.1 uncultured Desulfobacteraceae bacterium
AATCCCTCAATTCCCCAATTCATACGATCAACATCGCGTCCCCGTAGCTGTAGAACCTGTATCTCTTCTCAATGGCCTGCGCGTATGCCCGTTTGATCAAATCGAGCCCGGCAAAGGCCGACACCAGGAAGAGCAACGAGCTTTTCGGGAGATGGAAGTTGGTTATCAGCCCGTCCACAACACGAAAAACAAACCCCGGCGTAATCAGGAGGTCGGTCTTCCCCTCGCCGGGGATAACAGCGCCATCATGTGCTGCGGCGCTTTCCAGGGCCCTCACCACCGTGGTCCCTACTGCGATGACCCGGCCTCCGCTTTCCCTGACGGTGCATATCTTGTCTGCTGTTTCAGGGGCGATGGCATACTGTTCGTAGCCCAACCGATGCTCTCGGATATCCCTCACCTTGACTGGACGGAATGTGCCATAACCCACGTGGAGGGTCAACGGAACGACAGAAACGCCCCCTTTCTGAAGCCTGCGGAAGAGGTCCCGGGTAAAGTGCAGCCCCGCAGTAGGCGCTGCGACAGCACCCTTTCTGGCGGCATATACAGTCTGATATCTGTCCCTGTCAAGCCCTTCCAGGGTCGAGGTTTTCCCCCGCTTGATATAGGGCGGCAGGGGCAAACAGCCCTTCTCATCAATGAGGGGGCCTATCCCTCGACCGCCATTAAACCTGATTGTTACAAGCCCATTGCCGAGGACGCTTTTGACTTCCCCGGACACATCCGCATCAAAAAACAAGAGGCTTCCCGGTCTGGGTCGCCTGGAGGCCTTCATCAGGCATAACCGTTCGGAGGGTCCCTCATTTCCCGAGTCCAGGCTTGAGTCCGGATGCTCTAGGACCAGTATCTCTACGCGACCCCCGCTCTCCTTATGGCCAAAAAGCCGGGCAGGAACCACCTGGGTGTTATTCACCACCAGGAGATCGCCAGGCAGAAGCAGCCGGGGGAGATCGAAAAACCGGTGGTCCGAGAAAGAACCGGTTGAACGATCTACCGCAAACAGCCTAGAATGATCCCGCTTACAGGTCGGAGTCTGTGCTATGAGATCCTGTGGCAGGTTGTAATTGTAGTCTTCTGTCTCAAGCATTCCTGAACTTCAAAACGGTTAGATTAAACAAGATTTTATTCAAAGTCAAACGATTTTATTCTCTAAAAAAATAGGCGAGCAGGAGTCCAATACCCATCGCCAGGAACCCCACAACCCTTAGATGTGCATTCGGCAGGTCCTGCATCATCGCAATCCATTTTTTCATCTTATCCGGAAAGGCAAAGTAGGGAAGACCTTCTACAATAAGCACGAGACCCAGAAGGCACAAAAATAATTTCATCTTCTTATGATCCTCAACAGCCGCAATAAGAACTCAGGGGCTTCGCCCCAATTGGAATAGTGGAATTCTGGAATAGAGGGGAAGAGGAATGAATACCATGATTCCACCATTCCATCATTCCAAACCCATGTCGCTGAAAACCGGTGCTAACAAAGCTATAATTACAATAAGTTGTAGAATCCCGAGACGTCAGGTTAGCGTAATGGGTGCGGGCGCCGGCCCCCTTCGCGAGAGAACGGGCGGATAGTAGCATAAAAACTATGGTCTTATCAAGAAATAGGCCTGACGCCCCATTATATGGGCGCGGAATTTGCAGGCTTCAGTTCATGTTACGGGGGCGGAAAACAGAGGCGGCTTTCCAATCAGTTGGTTGAGGACACCGAATCGTCCACAGGTAGTGAGTGATGACGATGCATGCATGACAAAAAATGCTCTTGCATTTCTCAAATTTTCCCTGTATAGGATCATAGCCTGGAAAGAAAGCCTAACCTGTTGATTCCATTTTTATTCTCTTTGAATGAGATTGTCGAATGCAGTTGAATGCCGGCATTGGAGGCCAACCGGTCGGGCGTTTTCCATCGAGTTTGCGCCATAGCCCTCGCAGCAGAATTTTGGTTGCCATAAGGCCGTATTCAAGATAAGAGGCGATGGAAATGTCTTGAAATCGATGAAACTATCCTTATTGTGTGAAGGCAAGCCAGTTTTTTGACACATCTTCTGCCAAAAACCGCCGCCGAAGGCGAAGAATCATTTTTAGGAAAAACTGAACCCGTTTAGCAAAATTCTGAATCATAATAATAAATGAGGAAACCATGAAAACAACCCTGGAAGAGATCAGCCCTGTCAGGAAAAAGCTGCGGGTCGAGATTGACGCAGAGGAAGTGAACAAAAAACTGAACCAGGCATATGGCGACATCAAGAACAGGGCTAGGATCCCCGGATTCCGGCCAGGAAAGGCACCAAGGAAGATCCTTGAAAGCTATTACGGAAATCAGGTAAGAGACGACGTGACAAAGGAACTGATCACCGACTCTTTTCCCAAGGCAGTTGATGAGGCAAAGACCTTTCCCCTGGGCCAGCCGGTACTGGAAAAGGAGTCCCTTAAACAGGGGGAAAATTTCGTCTACTCCGCCATCATGGAAGTCCGTCCTGAGTTTGAGGTCAAGGACTATCTTGGAATGGAAATAAAAAAGGAAATTTTCTCGGTCAGCGAAGAAGACGTCCAAAAACGACTCGAAGAGATAAGAACGGCCAATGGAAAACTGACCTCCATTGCGGAAAAGAGACCCATCAGAGAAGGTGATTATGCGATTGTTGACTACAAAGGATTTGAAAACAGCCAACCCATGGAAGGCATCCAGTCTTCAAACCTGCTGGTAAAAGTCGGGGAAAACGACTTTCACGCCAAATTTGATGAGGCTCTCATCGGACTCGCCAAAGATGATGAAACAGAGATTGTTATTGATTTTGAGGAAGATTTCTATCACAGCCGACTTGCAGGGAAACGGGTGCATTTCAAGACGAAGATTGTTGACGTCAAAGAACTGGCGCTTCCGGAACTGGACGACGCCTTTGCCAGCAGCTTAGGTTCTGATCTCAGCGATCTGGAAAGTCTCAGGAAGGAGATCCGGAAGGCCGTTACCTCCCAGGAGGAAAAACGGATTGACGGAGAATTAAAGCAGAGATTGATTGAAAGGATCTCGGAAGGGCTTCATTTCGAACTTCCCGAAGTCCTGATAGAGGCCGAGACCGATTTCTCTGTAAGTAGATTCAAGGACAATCTGGAAAGAGGTGGGGCGAGCATCGAAAAGATGGGGCTTTCCGATGAAGGATTGAAAAAAGAGTTCAGGCCTGTCTCAGAAAAACGGGTCCGAGAGATGCTTATTTTGGAACAGATTGCCAAACAGGACCAAATCACCCTGACCGACGAGGACCTTGAGGAGGGCTACAGGGACCTGGCCCAACACATGGGGCAGGATATGAAAACCGTCAAGAAATATTATGAGGCGAGGGGTCGGGTGGATAGCCTTAAGGAAGAGCTACTCAAGGAAAAAACATTGAAGTATCTGGCTGATCATGCTAATATTTTGGAAGCAGAGAAAGACGCCCTCGGCCAGAATAAGGACCGTGAAGCGGGGGAAGGATAAAATTCATGTTAATACCAATGGTTATAGAACAGTCGGGCCGGGGAGAGCGGGCTTATGATATCTATTCGAGGCTTCTGAAGGATCGCATCATATTTATCGGAGAGCAGGTGGTTGATTCAATGGCCAATGTCATTATCGCCCAAATGCTCTTTTTGGAGTCTGAAGACCCGGACAAGGACATCAATATCTATATCAATTCACCCGGAGGGTCTGTCACTGCCGGGCTGGCTATCTATGATACCATGCAATACATCAAACCCGACGTTGCGACCATCTGTATGGGACAGGCAACGAGCATGGGAGCGCTTCTTCTCGCTTCCGGGACAAAGGGGAAACGGTATGCCCTCCCCCACAGCAGGGTGATGATCCACCAGCCATTGGGTGGGGCCCAGGGCCAGGCTACGGACATTGACATCCAGGCACGCGAAATATTAAAGATACGCGACAGCCTCAACGATATTTTGGCCAAACATACCGGCCAGGATATTGAAAGGATCCGAAAAGATACGGAGCGGGACTATTTCATGGGCAGTGAGGAGGCCAAGGAGTACGGGATTGTAGACAGGGTCATCAGCAAGCGGGAATTGAAGGATCAATTAGGCGGGAAGGCCTGAGATGAAGTTTGACAACACTTGAAAATGTAAAGGTATAAATTATGGGCAAGAATGACGTTTCAAATGACGACCTTCTCTGCTCTTTCTGCGGAAAAAGCCAGGATGAGGTCAAAAAGCTCATTGCAGGTCCCTCTGTGTATATCTGCGATGAATGTATTCAGCTCTGTAACGAGATTATTGCTGAGGAATATAGCCAGGAGGATGAACAGGATGCCCGTCAGTTACTGAAACCCTCCGATATAAAGGAAACCCTTGACCAGTACGTGATTGAGCAGGAAAGGGCCAAAAAGGTCCTTTCAGTGGCTGTCCACAACCATTACAAACGCGTCAGCACCCAGGCGGATACGGGGGACGTTGAAATCGAGAAAAGCAATATCCTCCTGATCGGCCCTACCGGTTCAGGGAAAACCCTCTTGGCGCAGACCTTGGCCAAAATCCTGAAGGTCCCTTTCACCATCGCTGACGCCACCACATTGACAGAGGCGGGTTACGTGGGCGAAGATGTAGAAAATATCATCCTGCATCTGGTTCAGTTCGCCGACTACGATGTGGAAGCTGCGACGAAAGGGATCGTATATATCGATGAGATAGACAAGATCGCACGCAAATCGGACAGCCCGTCCATTACGCGCGATGTCTCAGGAGAGGGGGTGCAGCAGGCCCTGCTCAAGATTATTGAGGGGACCTTGGCCAGCGTTCCTCCAAAGGGGGGCCGGAAGCACCCGCAGCAGGATTTTGTGCGGGTTGACACGAGCAATATCCTCTTCATCTGTGGTGGAACGTTTAACGGATTAGACAAAATTATCAGTAATCGGCTCGGGAATAAGGTGATCGGCTTCGAGGCGGATATCAAAGGGCAGCGGGATGTGGACACCAACGAAATCATGCCGCTTGTCCAACCCGAAGACCTGGTAAAATTCGGACTGATCCCCGAATTCGTCGGAAGAATCCCGATTGTCGCCACATTGAACGAGCTGAGTCTCGAGGCCCTGGTCCGAATCCTGAGGGAACCCAAGAATGCCCTTATTAAACAGTATAAGAAGCTGTTTGAGTTAGAAAATGTTAAGTTGAGATTTACGGATGACGTTCTCGTGGCGATCGCCAGGGATGCAATTAAGCGAAAATCCGGAGCCCGGGGTTTGAGGGCAATTCTCGAATCGGTGATGTTGGACATCATGTATGATATTCCCTCCATGCCTGAAATCACCGAATGCATCATCAATGAAGACGTTGTCACAAAGGGAGAGCCTCCTCTGTTGATCTACGAAAAGCAGGCCAAATTTGGATAATCATATTATGTTGAATTCTCTGGAAAAGGATTTTCACGACCCGGCTTATGGCGAAAGGCATTATTATCCACTTCTTCCCTTGAGGGACGTGGTTGTCTTTCCAAACGTGGTTGTGCCCCTGTTTGTAGGGCGCGATAAATCGATCAAAGCCCTTGAGTATGCCTTGTCTCATGATAAACGGGTTTTCCTGTCCGCCCAGGTGGACGCAAAAGTGGATAATCCATCTCCCAAGGATATCTTTGCGTTCGGGACCGTCGGCGCCGTTTTACAGCTTTTGAAGCTGCCTGACGGGACGGTCAAGGCCCTTATCGAAGGAAAAGAACGGGGCGTGATCGATAATTTTGTGGACAAACAGGGATTTTTCATGGTGGAGATCAGCGAGCGTACGACGCTCCCTGCTGCGAGCCCTGAAATTGAGGCACTGGTGCGCTCCATTCACGACAGCTTCGAGGAGTATGCGAAATATAACAACAAGATCGGAAAAGAAATCGTCTCGGCAGTGATCTCCATTGAAGATCCGGGACGCATGGCCGATACCATTGCAGGCCATCTGGCATTGAAGGTCGCGGACAAACAGGAAATTCTCGAGGCCGTCGAGTTAACCCAGCGTCTGCACAGGCTGTTTGAAAAACTGGGCGGCGAAGTGGACATTCTTCGTCTTGAGCACCGCTTGAGGTCGCGGGTCAAAAAACAGATGGAAAAGACCCAAAAGGACTATTACCTCAACGAGCAGATCCGCGCCATTCAAAAGGAAATGGGGACCAAGGATGATTTCAAGGCGGAATTGGATGAAGTCGAGAAAAAGATAAAAGGCAAAAAGGTGAGCAAAGAGGCCCACCTGAGACTGAAACAGGAATTCAAAAAGCTGAAGATGATGTCCCCCATGTCGGCGGAGGCCGCTGTGGTCCGCAACTATATTGACTGGATCATCGACCTTCCCTGGCTCGACAAGACACGGTCAAAACTCCAGATTGAAGAGGCCGAGGCGATCCTCAACGAAGATCACTACGGCCTCGAGAAGCCCAAGGAAAGGATCGTTGAATATTTAGCTGTTCAGCGTCTGACCAAAAGGATAAAAGGCCCGATTCTCTGTCTGGTGGGTCCGCCGGGAGTCGGCAAGACATCATTGGCAAAATCGGTGGCCAGGGCGACCGGCAGGAATTTCATCCGCCTTTCTCTGGGAGGGGTCAGGGATGAGGCTGAAATCAGGGGGCATCGAAGGACCTACATCGGGGCTATGCCGGGCAAGATCATCCAGTTTTTGAAAAAAGCAAGGTCCAACAATCCGGTATTCTGTTTAGATGAAGTGGACAAAATGAGCACCGATTTCCGGGGTGATCCGTCGGCCGCCCTCTTGGAGGTCCTCGATCCGGAGCAGAATGTGGCCTTCAACGACCATTATCTCGATCTGGATTATGATCTCTCCGATGTCTTCTTCATCACAACGGCCAACAACCTCCACAATATTCCCATCCCCCTGCAGGACAGGATGGAGATTATCAGACTCCCCGGATATACCGAGCTTGAAAAGCTGAATATCGCCAAGCAGTTTCTGGTCAAAAAGCAGATCGATCAAAACGGCCTTGGACCTGAGAACATCGCCTTTACCGACAGCGCCATTCTCCAGGTCATCCGGACCTACACCAGTGAAGCCGGCGTTAGGAATCTGGAGCGGGAAATCTCCTCGATCTGCCGAAAGGTCGCCAAAGAGGTCGTCAAAAGGGGGACCGAAACAATGGTCTCTGTTAAGTCCCAGTCCATACAGAAATATCTCGGCGTCCCCAAGTACCGGTATGGGAGGACAGAGGAGAAAAATTGTGTGGGCGTCACAACGGGCCTGGCGTGGACAGACGTAGGCGGCGAAATCCTCCAGACCGAGGCCGCCATCATGCCTGGCAAGGGCAATCTGGTCCTCACTGGAAAGCTCGGAGAAGTCATGCAAGAATCGGCTCAGGCAGCCTTGAGTTATGTCCGGTCAAGGGCAAGGAATTTGAAGCTGCCCGACAATTTCTATGAGAAAGTCGATATTCACATCCATGTCCCGGAGGGAGCCATTCCGAAAGACGGTCCGTCCGCCGGCATCACAATTGCGACCTCTATCGTTTCCGCGCTCACCAGATACCCTGTCAATCGCGATATCGCCATGACCGGCGAAATAACCCTTAGGGGAAGAGTCCTCCCGATCGGAGGGCTAAAGGAAAAGATCTTGGCCGCCCACAGGGGGGAGGTCACCAAAGTGCTGATCCCCATCGAAAACAAAAAGGACATCGTGGAGATACCCAAGAAAATCCTTAAAAAGGTAGCACTGGTCCTTGTGGAAAATATGGACGATGTCCTTCGGGAAGCATTGGTTGTGGAAGAAGGAAAAGAATTGTTTGCCGCGGAAGAGGAATGCAAGCCCTTCTGTTTCATGGATATCCCTCAGATGGAGGAAAGCCCGCCAACCAGCATCACGGCCCACTGAGCATTCAAATGGCGCAGTGTAAATTCCCTTGACAAAAGAGAATGGAACCGTTATGTTTTTATATTAATTTTTGACTCAGGCGGGTAGCTCAGCGGGAGAGCATCGGCCTTACAAGCCGGGGGTCACGGGTTCAAATCCCGTTCCGCCTACCACCCAAGCATGGGCGGGGTTCGGTTCCGATGAGGATATCCTGCTTGCCGGAGCATGATAGGTGGAGTAAAAAGGCGCCGGGTCAGACTTTCGAGATTTAAACGCATGCATTGTCACACGGGGGCGTAGTTCAGTTGGTTAGAACGTCCCGCTTCGTCAAGCGGGAAGATCAC
>CAYPDL010000023.1:30496-40544 GCA_964409475.1 uncultured Desulfobacteraceae bacterium
AAGATCGTTAATACACAGTTGTTAATTCGGGGGCGTAGTTCAGTTGGTTAGAACGTCCCGCTTCGTCAAGCGGGAAGATCACAAGCTGGAAACCCGACGAAGTTCATAAAAGATCGTTAATACACAGTTGTTAATTCGGGGGCGTAGTTCAGTTGGTTAGAACGCCGGCCTGTCACGCCGGAGGTCACGAGTTCGAGTCTCGCCGTCCCCGCCAGAATAAATAAAAGGCCTGTTACCTTTAACTAAGTTGCGTAACAGGCCTTTTTTATGTCCCCGATGCCCTATTATGTATACATCCTTCAGTCCCAAAAGGACGGTACCTACTATGTAGGTTCCACTCAGCACTTGAATAGTCGACTGGATCGCCATAACCAAGGCCGATCCACATATACAAAAGCCAAGAGGCCGTGGCAACTGGTCTACTCCAAGGAGTTCCCAGACCGGTCGAGTGCTATGAAACGTGAAAATCAGATCAAACGTAGGAAGGACAAGCTTTTCATTGAATCCCTCGTTAGAACATCCCGTCAATCCTGACGGGAAGGTCGCGAGTTTCCCGACTGAAGACGGAATCTGAGGACGAGCCCTCTCCGTCCGTACGGCAAAAAGCGAAAGGGGCTGCGGGCAATCGCCCTTGTCAGCTCGAACCGAGACCGTCACCCTATGGTGAAGCGGATGACACCGTCCTTCTCCAAATCGCCCCTCGGGCGCCCCATCCTTTTTTTCATGCTGCTCGCTCTATCGGCCTGCGCAGCAAAAGCCCCTCCTCCGTCGTCTTTGCCGGCCACGGAAATCACTTTCATGCGATACACGATCCAGGCGGGGGCCTTTTCGGATGTGCAAAACGCCATACGCCTCACCCGATCCCTGGAGGAAAAGGGGCTCAGCGCCTATTACTTTCGACACAAGGACGGGTTGTTCAAGGTCCGTTTCGGAGAGTTCGCCACGCCCTCAGAGGCCCTTGCCAGGGCACAGTCGCTGTTGTCAGAAGGGATCATTGAAGCCTATTATATTGTCTCGCCCGAATCGTACGCGGCGGTCAAACCTGGATTTTCCGCTGCTGCGCTGAGGGCCGACCTCGTTGAAACCGCAGAAAGCTTCATCGGGATTCCGTATCAGTGGGGCGGGACCTCTCCGGATGAGGGATTTGATTGCAGTGGGCTTGTCATGGCCGTGTACCAGCTCAACGGCTTCAACCTGCCGCGATCCTCTCGAGATCAGTTCGCATCAGGGAGACCGGTGGACCGGGACACGATGCAAAAGGGCGACCTGGTTTTCTTCTATTTTGTCAAACAGAATGACGTCTCTCATGTAGGAATGTATACCGGCGATGATGCCTTTATTCACGCGCCGGGTCGGGGCAAAATCATCCGAAAAGACTCGCTTTCCGCCCCCTGTTTCGCCACCCGGTTTGCAGGCGCACGAACCTATCTGAGGTGAATCCACAGGCCTCCGTCGTCCATGTCCATCTTAGAATTCTTGTTTGTGACTTCTCTAAAAGTTGCGGAGAAGTTTGTGTTCATTGCGACCATGTACCTTTGTGTGAGAAAATAAAATCCATGGCTCACACGGAGACGCCAAGGCGCAAAGAAAAGCTGGGACATGATAAACCCAAAATAGCATCTCTCTGTGTCTTGGTGTCTTTGTGTGAGATATTCTTGGTTGCGGCTGTGCCGCCTTAGGATATCGAGAACTCCCGTTCAAGGGCCCTCGTATCCACGGAAATAGTCATCTCCCGTCCCGCTACCGGATGCCGAAAGCTCAGGGAACGGGCGACAAGGCGGATGGTCTTGTCTTTTAAAAATACATTGGCCCCGTACTTGACGTCCCCCACCACCGGGCAACCGGCCTGGGAGAGCTGAGCGCGGATCTGGTGTTTCCGGCCGGTGATCAGACCGATTTCCACAAGGGAAACCCCATTTCCATGCGCAAGGGTCCTGTATTCCAGCACCACCTCTTTCGCCCCCGGGTCCCCCTCCTTTGCGGTACGGACACGCTTCCCGGATTTCCTGAGATGCCCCTCGATCCTCCCCTGTTCCGGTTCCAGTGCCCCCTCCACCACGGCCCAGTAGGTCTTTTTGACCTCACGGGCCTGCCACTGTCTCATCAATCGGGAGGCCGCCTTGGAGGTCCTCGCAAAGAGGACCACCCCCGAGACAGGCCGGTCCAGACGGTGGACCATCCCCAAAAAGACATTCCCTGGCTTTTGATAGCGCTCTCTGATATACTCCTTGACGACATCCATGAGGCTCTCTTCTCCCGATCTGTCCCCCTGCACCAAAATGCCGGCCGGTTTGTTCACCGAAATCAGATGGTTGTCTTCGTAGAGGACCTCGAGGGCGTCTGTCGGTAGAGAACGTTTTGGAAAGGATATCGGATTATCCATGGGACCTCGGTCCAATAACCGGAAGATACGGCTTCACCAAAGACGCAGACCCTCGCCGGAGAGATTGCCTCCGGGACTGCCTGCCTTGAAATCATGGTTCGTGAGGTGCAATTTACCCCTTCCAGAAAAACAATACAAGAAGCTGTGGCAATATCATGCCCTTTTGCGCGAAAAGAATGAAGCGTACGACCTGACCCGGATCTATCAATTCGACAGCATGGTCCAAAAGCATTATATTGATTCGATTCTGCCGGCCAGTTTGTTGGGCTGGCGACTCCCGTCCCCGCTTTTGGATATCGGTACGGGCGCGGGTCTGCCGGGTATCCCCCTCAAGATTGTCTGTCCCGATACCCACATCATCCTTTCCGAGGGGAGACACCGCCGGGTGCGCTTTCTGCACGAGGTGGTCGAATCCCTGGACCTGAAAGGGATCGAGATCCACACGGGAAAGATCTACGCCTCCTACGATCATCCGGTGCAGGGCGTCATTACCCGTGCAGTGGAACCGATTGGAAGCACCTTGGCCCGGGTGCGAAGGTGTCTGGTGCAAGGCGGCCAGGCTATTTTCATGAAAGGCCCCCACTGCGACCCGGAGATCCGGGAAGGTCTGGCCCGTTTCCCGGATGACTACACGCTGACCCAGGACCTTCCCTACGAGATTCCCCATTCCCCCCACCGCCGCCGGCTCGTGGTCTTTAAGCGCCTTCAGGACGACACCCCCTGAAAGGTATACTCAATCCCTCGGAAGTCAGACAGAGGTATCTCTCCGGTTCAAGAGCCTGGGTGCGACGTCGCAAGCCCAGGATCGAATGGACGGCCAGTCTCTGTAGTCGCCTTCATCCACGCCTTTGTCTTTCATCTTGATCTTCATGACCATTCGCACCATGAAAGATAACTTGTCGTAATCCAGAACGCCTGCAAAGAGACCGGTGTCTATAGGCGTCACCTGGGGTGCATCACGGTGAAGGGGATCCAGGAACCTTAAGGCCTTCAGGCGGTTTTCCTCTGTGGGTCTGGCAAGGGTGAGACAGGTCAGGAAATAGGCCACGGGGAGACGGCTCAGTACATCTCGGTTTCGAATGACAAAATCCGAGGCCTCGGAGAGCCATTGGTCGCTGTGAATGGCGCTCCCGACAACAACGGCACGGTAAGGCGTCAGATCCCGCACGTTCCCCACCCGGAGCACGTCCACAGAGGCACCCGTCTCGCAGAAAACGCGTCCTATCGCATCGGCCACGCCGCCCGTGGAACCGCACTGGCTGGCATACGCGATAAGTATCCTCTCCTTTTTGCCGTTTTCGCCGCACCGGGTCTCGATGAATTGGGCTTCCCCGGCCTGGACTTCTCTGGGAGAGACCAGGTCCCTGCCCACGGCCAGGGCCCCCAGTGCCCCACCCGCCAACATGGCGCTCTTGCTCATAAACTCTCTTCTCGAAAGAAATTCTATCATCTCTTCTCCTTTCACATATATCGCTTGGGTGTTTGTCCGGTATGCATGCATGAACCGAGGTTTCCCTGAGCCATTGCCGCGACTCAGGGAAACCTGAGCCGCGTTACTCGGCGACAAGCGCCCTGAATGCCTCGAATTTTTTGAATTTGCCCTTCAAGTGGGCAACAACCTCCCCCCTCTGTTCTGTATCGAGAACCTGATAGAAATCCATAAACTGGTCCACGAAAAAGGTCATCCGGTCCGGAAAGTGCCTGGCATGGGACTTCAAAAGATCGGCCAGGACATTCAGGTCGGGCGCGTCCTTGTCTATTTCCGTTTTGACCTCCTGGAAAAGGGCCTTTCGTTCCCGCCCCATCTCGACCAGTTGGCTCTCCACTTGTGCCCGGATCTCCCGGTACCTCTCCTGTTGGGCCGCTGTCAGTTCAAGTTCCGCCACCTCCGAGTCCACCTTTTCCAGCACATATTTGGAAAACTCCTCCCCGTGACATGCTCCGCCGTAAAGCATCGGGGGCCTGTGACATCCCACCATACCGACCCCGGCGATCACGAGGGTTCCCAGCAACGCCACGCTCAACAACACGGTTCTTTTCTTTAACATGATGCCTCCTCCTTTTTTGATGGTTTACGTTTCGTACGGCCGTTTTGTGTTTAGAATAGACCCCGGATGTAAAGAATGTTTGTGGCGGATGTAAAAAAGTGTTAATAAGTGTAAAAAAATGAAAAATGGCGGGGAGTTATATGGACAAAACGGTTTTGATAGTAGATGATGACAGAAAGCTTAGGGACCTTTTGACCGAATATCTGACGGAATACGGGTTCCAGGTCTCGGCACTCCCTGATGGCACGGAAATCCTGAGGACCATCCAGAAGACGAAACCGGACATCATTATACTGGACATCATGATGCCCAAGAAAGACGGCCTGGAAGTTCTGAAGGAGATCCGAACGGACTTCACCGTGCCGGTGATCATGCTCACGGCCAGGGGAGAAGACGCGGACCGTATTGTGGGGCTGGAATTAGGGGCGGACGACTACCTGCCCAAACCGTTTAACCCGCGTGAACTGCTGGCCCGGATGCGGGCCGTGCTTCGGCGGTCGGCTGCTCCGGGGCCGGGAGAAACGGCGAGGGGCGAAGATCTTATCCTCCGGTCCGGAGGACTTGTCCTGGACAAGGCACGCCGCATGGTCGAGGTGGACGGGAAAGAGGCGGCATTGTCATCCACCGAGTACGAACTGCTCAGGGTACTGATGGAACACCCCAACCGGGTGCTGAGCCGCGACGAATTGATGAGCATGGCGAGGGGTCGGGATTTCATGGCCTTTGACAGGAGCATCGACGTTCACATCAGTAAGCTACGTGCAAAGGTGGAGATGGATCCTCGCTCCCCCAAGCGGATCAAGACAATCTGGGGAACCGGATACATGTTTGTGGATGCAAAATGAAAATCGGAAGACTCTATACGAAGATATTTCTCTCTTTCCTGGGCATCTTGGTCATCACCGAAGTGCTGATCTTTATACTGTTCATCTATTTTATCGGAAGGCACTTCCGAAACCATTTCGAGGAGTACTCCCGGAGCCAGGCCGCCTTTGTGAAAGAGTTCGTGGAAGACAAGATCCGGTCTGAACCCCTCACGCCCGCCTCCCAGAACCAGGCACTGAAAGACCTCATTCTCCAAATGGGGGAAATCTTCGGAGCCAAATTCTGGCTCACCGGGCCCAGCGGAAGCACCCTGGCCAAATCGTTTGACGGTGTTATGCCGAAGGATATAGAAAAACAGTTTCAGAGGGAGTTGAAAGGGAGAAAGGGAACTTTCAAGATCTACAGAGATTTTGGTGAAGGCTGGGGCTTTTACATGATCATCCCCATCCAAATGGCTGATGGGCAAACCGGAAACCTCCATGCCCTTTTTGAATCCACGGAGACAGGTCCCCGCAAAGGGGGCTTTGCCATCGGCCTGGCCGTGATCGGCGTGATCATCGCGCTCCTGGTGGTTCCCGTGTCCAGACAGATCACCAAGCCCTTGAGCAGGCTGAGGCGTTCCGCCATTCGGATCTCAGAAGGGGACCTCTCACACCGGACTTCCCTAACCGGCAGGGATGAGATCGGGCAATTAGGGCGGACCTTCAATCTGATGGCCGACAGGCTTGAGCGAATGATCCGGGGCGGAAAAGAACTCACGGCCAATGTCTCCCACGAATTGCGAAGCCCCCTGACCAGGATCCGAGTGGCAGAAGAAATCATACAGAAGAAACTGAAAAAGGACGATTCAAAAAAGGTGGAAAAACACCTGAACGCGATCCGTGAAGACATCGAGGAGCTGGACCGCCTCATCGGCCGGATATTGGAATTTTCCAAACTGGACATTCACGAAGGGTCATTTGAGAGGGTGCCGCTGAATCTGCCGGCGTTACTAAGAGAACTGCTCGACCGCTTTGAAACGGCTATGAAAGAAAAGGGACTGGTTTTGCGGGCAAAACTCCCCTCAGGCGCCCTTGTTTACGGGGACAGAGAAAGTATACAATCGGCCTTTTCTAACCTTCTGCATAACGCCGTCAAGTTTACCCCCAAAGGGGGCGAGGTGGCCATATGCGTGGCAGAAGATGCCGGCTCACTGCGGCTGAGCGTGACCAACACCTACCGGAAGCTTTCTGAAGACGAACTGGACAGGCTCTTTGAACCCTTCTACCGGGTGGAGGACGTTCAAGAGAGGGGAACGGGACTGGGTCTGGCCATCGCCAGGAAGATCATCGAGCAAAACGGGGGCCGTATTAACGCCTCGAACTCGGAAAAGGGTCTCGAATTCGTGATTCTCTTCCCCAGATGATACCATACCTTCAATAAACCAAAATAAGTTCTGCTTCCAGCCCGAGTGACAGCACGGCAAGAAAGGTCAATCGTAGACCCCAAGCGCAGAATGCAGAATGGGTGAAGCGGAGCAGCATCCATTGCCTTGCCGCGAGAAGGGCGCACCGGACGGCACGGATCACCTGGATAAGGCGTGGGGCCATTCACCCCTTGAATATTTTCCGCGTGTCATATAGTATCCACAAGAGATGGCGTCTTTGGATCTATCGCCCCATTCATTTGAATCCTACCAGTGCGGATAGATTATGTTTCAGGGAAGTGTTGCAGGCCGCCTTTGGAGATGGGTTTCCAGGGCGGCCATAATGGGTATTTTACCGCTCATGTTGTTTTCGTCCCATGGGGCAGAGGCAAAGGATGTTACGCTGCCTTTGACCTTGGACTATCCCCTGTTGAGGGCACTGGTGATTCAATCCTTCTTTCCAGGACCGGATCATAAGGTCGTGCTCCTGGACGAAGCCAACGGGTGCAGGAAGATCGTTCTCTCCAACCCGGTTTTTCGAGAGGAGTCCTCGGATCTCTCCTTTGAGATCAGGGTATTTATCCGCCTGGGCGTCACGGTCTTCGGCATCTGTTTTTCGCCTGTGGAATGGGAAGGCTGCCTGGTCATGCAACAGGAGCCTGTAATCAGCGATCAATGGAACCTGTCTTTTGTCACCCGCACCTCTTCCGTGTACGACAAGGAAGGAAGGCCTGCCAAGATAGCGGGTCTCATCTGGGATTTCGCAAATCCTCCCATCCTTGATTACCTGAGGAAGATCACGTTGGATCTGGCGGCGCCCGTCGAGAATATCCAGTCGTTTCTGCTGCCCCTTTTCCCGCCGGATGACGCAGAACAGGCCGATCGCTTTTTGAAGAGCATGCGGTCGGGAAGGCCGGGGGTGACCCCTTCGGCCCTCAGTATCCCCATTTTGGCAGAGGTGGAGGAGGTGAGAGAGGAAAAGGGGGAGAGAGAGACCCTTACCCCTGAAAAAAAGCAGCTCTTCATCGAGAGTTGGGAGGCGTGGGACGCCTTCCTTGCTCAGACCATCACGGCCCTTGCCCGAAAGTCCCTGACCTCCCATGAGCAGGGGCTCTTGCTCGATACGCTGTTGGAGATGCGATATCGGTTCGTCCAGGATCTGGACAAGGAAGACCATGAAGGGGACATGGTGCGCGAAGAGTTTGTCAAGGCCTGGAACCGGCTTTCCCCTATTTTCAGGGCACATCTCACCGAAGGCAATACCAGATCCCTACTCGGGTATCTTGCTTTTCTGGCCGGATCGGACGCCCTGGTGGCCCTGGATCAGCTTGGGCCCAGTCTGGGCATCGAAATCAGCCGGGATGGTCTGATTCGCCTTGCCCGACTCCTCATGGAGGAGAAACCCGTGTCCCTTGCCTATTCGTATGCCCTGGATCAGACCTTGCGGGAGACCCTGGGACTGGGGCTCCCGCCGATCCCTTCCTTCCCCTTTGAGGAGGCGCCGAACCAGGAGGAACTCCTGGTGCCCGAGGAAAGTTCGGACCAGGAAAGCCTCTGGATTCGACGCAAAGCGCTCCAGTGGGAGGCATTTCCTGCCCTGTTTCAATGGGGAGGTCTTCCCATGGCCTGGGCGGAAGATGGGACGAATCAGAAATGGAGCGAGGAGATCAAGTCATGGGTGGTTCCCCCCAAGAAGGATCTTTTCCCTTACATAAAGCGTGTTCGTTCCCTTCTCCGCTCATCCCTGGAGCAGGTTCTGGCCAAGAAGGGCGGACTCCAGGCCCACCAGGATTGCCTTAGAACGCTCGTGACGGCTACGGCGTGGCAGGAGAGCTGTTTCCGCCAGTTTGTGGTGAAAAAGGGGACCATCACGTATCTGAGATCCTATAACGGGACATCTGTGGGCCTCATGCAGATCAACGAGCGGGTCTGGAGGGGCCTCTATGCAGAAAACAACCTGAGGTGGGACATTCGCTACAATGCCATGGCCGGATGTGACATATTGCAGCTCTATCTCACAAAATACGCGCTCAAGCGAATCCGGATCCCTGAAGGGGGTGGTGGACTTTGTACCGACAATCTCCTTGCCGCCCAGGCCGTCTATGCCATGTACAATGCAGGGCCAGGGGTTCTGGACGCCTTCCTGAAGCGATCTCAACAGGGGTCCTTCACCAATCTGGACAGGCTCTTTAATGAAAAACTCGAGTGGGTAAAAAAGGAGGACTGGGGGAAGATCGGCCGTTGTTACTGAGCCCGAAGACGGCTTTCTTTTTTTGGTGAAGGTTTACCATGGACATTGAATTTCTCACAAGCGCATTCAAAGAGGGCCAGTATCCAGCAGCGGACAGGCCGGAGATCGCCTTTGCGGGCCGGTCCAATGTGGGCAAGTCCTCCCTCATCAATGTTCTGGTCAACCGGAAAAAGCTGGCCAGGACCAGCTCCACTCCGGGAAGGACCCAGTCCATCAATTTCTTTTGTTTCGGCGAATCGCTCTATTTAGTGGACCTGCCCGGCTACGGATTTGCCCGGGTCCCCGTTAAGATCAAGCAATCGTGGCAGCAGATGGTGGAAAGCTATCTGAAAAGCAGGGAAACCCTGAAGGCGGTGGTGGTGATCCTGGATATCCGAAGGGACCCCGCGGCCGGGGACATAGACCTCCTTCACTGGTTGAACCACTATCAGATTGCCCCCATTATCGTGCTCACCAAGGCGGACAAGCTCTCCCGCCAGCGGGCGAGGCAGCGGGCCCGGCTCATTGCGGGAGAGCTTGCCGGGATGTCTCCTGACGAACCGATCGTCTTTTCGGCAAAGACCCGCCAAGGGAAGGAGGAAATCTGGAAACAGCTCAGGGCGTCTGCCGGTCTGTTTCAATGAGACAGTCGTTGACAAGCCCCCGGGCCTTTTGGCGCAACGAGACGGCGGCCTCATCCCCTTGCACCAGTCCCGCTTCGATACAGTCCAGCACATCGTAGAATATGTCCCATCCACCATGCGCCGTATAATGGTTGCAAAGGGACGCTCCATGGTCTCTCTGTCCTTCTATCTCCAGGGATTTTCCCCACCATAACCGTCGGGTCGACCGATATCGTTTTCCCAGCTCGGGGGGCCGCTGTACTCCTTGGCCCGCCACTTGGATTTGTCGCACGCCACCGCGGCCATACTCACCAGCACGAGGCAGACTAAGAGACCCCTCTTTAAAATGATCTTCATCTTTTTCATAATCACCTCCCCTTCGAATTTACTATTTATTATTAACTATCGCCGCTTGAGCTACTGAGCTGTTGAGTCTGACAGGTTATCAGCTTATCAGCCATCAGCCATGAGCTATCAGCTAGTATCCTCTACGCCGGATAACCGGTTATCTCCCGGATGCGTCTGTAAAGGGGT
>CAYPDL010000024.1:0-38609 GCA_964409475.1 uncultured Desulfobacteraceae bacterium
TGAGGGGGTAGTGGGCGACGCCCGTGCGGGTTCAAGTCCCGCCTTCGGCACCATAACCAACTATTTATCCCAACAACTTCTTTTTCAGAAGGGCTTGCTTTGTTTGGTCAATGTCCTTTTTTCAGGTTTTTCTCAACCCAGTTTCCATGTCATTGCCGGGCGTTCCCCTCTCTTTCAGGAGGAGGATGGCCTGTATCCCAAAAAAATCTCTCCACTTAAATATCAATTCTTTAAAACAGAATAGATATCCCTGATGACGTTCATGGAGATATCCCCCATGGCCATACTCATGGCCTGGGCCAGGCCCTGGGGATTTTTGTCTGTGAATGGCTTCTCCACACGGTAGGTCTTCTGGAAAAGAATCCGCTTGCTGACATCCGGCTCATTCGCTGCCATCAGGGCGACGGTGACAGCCAGGACCGCCTTCCAGCCTTCCGGAGCATCCCACTCCACAAACTCGTCCACCGAGCCCTCCAGGACAGAGGAGAAGGGAAAGTCGCTTCCATATGGCAGAACGGCCTTGAAAAGACCGGAATTTCGAATGTCCCGGCTCAGAAAGTCGGTGACCATATCCCCCGGATTAGCCCGCCATTTATGATAAGAATATTCATCCCTCTTGAATGACGCATCCCGGTAGATGATTCGATTCGTATTGTAGGCAGGGGCGACGCTGAAACGCGCGACCTTGAGCGAAACCGGGAGCGGCTTGAGATCTTTTATCTCGGGGGACGTGTATTCCAGTATATAGTGCTGAACCTGGTTCCTTGGCTGCTTAAAATTAGCGCAACCCCCCACAAAATAGAAGACGCTCACGCACAGAAAAGATAATTTTGTCTTGTAATACATAAGGCATCCCCTTAATTTTGCGACTATTTTCCTTCCGGCGCCACGCTCCTGGCAGCCGGGGGTTCACCGAAGACCAGCTGGGAGGGCTGGTCGGCAAGGAGTTCCAGGAACTGATTCAGGTTGTCGGTTGCCCTCTCCAGGTTTTGTGCACTGACCGAAAGCTGACGTTTGAGCTGGATCGCTGAATCATCCGTCCTGCTGATGAAGGACGTCCCCTTTTCCAGAAGGATATTGGCATGTTCTACTGCCCTGACGACCCCCTCGAGGGCCTGTTCGATCTCTTTTTCATTTTTGGTCAGGAGCCTTTCTGCGCCCACCAGGGTCTTGTTTGCCTGGTTCATGGTACGCGTAGCCTGAGGGATCAACCGATTGATGGATTGGGCCGCCTGGTCAATAGAGCCCAGGATACGATTCCATCTCTCCCTGTCAAGCACGCGGTCAGCCCCATCGAGGGTCGATTTCAGTTTAGCAGAGATGCCCTTGATGTCGGCATCGGCCATCATCCCATTCATATTGTCAAGGGTTAGTTTCACTTTTTCCGAAATCCCTTCAAGGTCCAAGGCCTTGATGTGGTTGAAGACGCTATTGAGCTCTCCGAGGAGGTGACTTAGTTCGGAGGGTTTTGAGGCCACGATCGGGTACTCTGAAGGAAAGCTAATATGCGGAGACCGGTCCGGTTCATCCGGCTTCTTCCGATCCAGCTCCACGAACATGCTCCCTGTAATGCCCACGTCTTTCAACTGTGCCACGTAACTGCGGTCAAGGGTCTGGCCTGTTTCGATCTTCATGATAACCTCTATCAGGTTCGAATCCGGGGCGACCCGTATTTGCTCCACACGACCGATCGGCACCCCCCTGTACTTGACCGGGGCGTCCTGGCTCAAACCTTGAACCGACTCATTGAAATAGGCCGCAAAAAAATGGCCCTTTTCCAGATAACGGGACATGCCCAGCCAGACAATCGCCATCAAGGTAATGCCGATCCCGCTGGCCACAAACAGCCCGACCGTAAACTTGATTTTCTGGGAAGCCATTATCGGGTGCCCTTCTCGTCGTGGCCTTCTTCAACGGCCCGGCGGTTGAAAAATCGCTTAACAAACGGATTCTGACTGTGATCCCGCAGATACCTGGGATCACCCTCAGCGATAATCCCCTTTGCATGCTTGTCTAACATGATAATCCTCTGAGCCACGGTAAAAATGCTTTCGAGTTCGTGGGTGACGATAACCATGGTGGTTCCGAGGCTCCTGTTCAGATGGAGAATAAGATCGTCCAATTCCCCGGATGTGATCGGGTCAAGGCCCGCAGAAGGCTCGTCAAAAAAGAGGATCTTCGGATTCAGGGCCATGGCCCTCGCCAGACCCGCCCTCTTTTTCATGCCCCCGCTCAGCTCTGAGGGAAAATAGTTCTCATATCCCTGGAGATTGACCAGGCCCAGTTTCATCCGGACCAGCGTATCCACCGATTCCCGAGGCAGAGTGGTATATTCCTCGATAGGCAAGGCTACATTTTCGGCGATGGTCATGGAACCAAACAGGGCACCCCCCTGGTAAAGCACTCCGATTTTCCTCAGCACACCCTGGAGTTTCGCCTCGTCATCGGTGGAAACCTCGTCGCCGTCCAAAATGATCTGGCCGGAATGGGGGGTTATAAGGCCGATAATCGCTTTCAACAAGGTGCTCTTGCCGCATCCGCTTCCCCCCAATATAACAAAGACCTCTCCCTCGTATACGTTGAAAGAGACCTGGTCAAGGATAATCACATCGCCATACCCCGCCCTGAGATCTCTCACCTGGATAATCGGCTTCCTCGTCATCCTGTAGTCCTATCCCCAGTAACGAAGTATGACTGAAAAAATGGAGTCGGACAGAATGATCAGGAAGATGCTGCTGACCACGGCCGACGTGGTGGCCTGACCCACGGATGCGGCCCCGCCGCTGACCTGAAACCCCCGGAGACAGCCTATCCAGGTAATCAATACCGCGAAGATGCCGCTCTTGAGAACGCCCCAGAATATGTCAAAGAGGGTCAGCGTCTTGATGGTCTGGGCAATATACGAATTGACGGTCAGATCCAGCATGGAGATCCCGACAATAAGACCTCCGATGATCGCAAGAAGATCTGAAAAAAGCGTCAGGATGGGGACCATGATCACCGCCGCGATAAGCTTGGGAACGACCAGAAAAAGTACTGGATTAAATCCCATGGTGAAGAGTGCGTCCACCTCTTCGGAGATCTTCATGGTCCCAATTTCCGCAGCAAAGGCCGATCCGGATCTTCCGGCAACGATAATGGCCGTTATGATCGGACCCAGTTCACGGGTCATGGCCAGGCTCACCAGTGAGGCGACATAGATATTGGCGCCGAACTGCTGAAGCTGGACCGACGACATGAAGGCCATAATCAGTCCCATGAGAAAGCTGATGAGAGCCACAATGGGAAGGCCGTTCACCCCCACCCTCTGCATATAGAGGAGGGTGTCGTTTTTTCGAAGGGACCCGGGCTTTGAACAGACATGAATGAGCGAAAGGATGATCGAGCCGATAAATGATATGCAATATTTCAGTTCTGAAACCTGCTGAATGCTCGTCTCGCCGAGCCGGACGAATACCCCCGGAGATCGCTTTTTCTGGATCGTTATCTGTTCATCCAGGGAATCAAAGTCGAGGATAAAAAGGAGTTCCTTTATCTTGTCGCTTGCGTGGATGACATGAAATGCGGCCTTTCCATGGGCCATCATCTTTCTCAATTCAGCCAGAACCAATGTCCCAAAGTCATCCAGATAATCCACGTGTTCAAGATCCACGGTCAGAGAAGAGATCGCGTATTTTTTCAGACGGCCCGACAATCCTTCGATCATGGGACCGGCGTTGGCGGCATCCATGTTCCCGTAAATGCATAGTGTAACGGACCCTTGGGGGTCTTCGGAGATCTCATACCGAGGCATCATGGGCGTTTCAGGGATCTTCATATCGGCAGTGCCGGATCAACCTGCATTCTCTTTGAGGTCTTCAAAACGGAAGGTCCTGAGATCCTTTTCATCTGCATTATATTTGCTTTTAAGAAGGTCCATATCCACCTGAAAGATCAGCCACCCTGTACCCACATCCTTCAGTCTGAAAGCAATTTCTGTGTGCCGGATCCCCATGGGATGGTCTTTGTGTTCCCGATAAAGGGTTAACACCTTATAAGGGGCGCGCTCGTTCTCACCCAGATCGATGCCGGAATAACTGCTCCCTATCATTGCCTTCCCATCGACGCCGGGGAGGATGGAATAGGCGTCGAATACGCGCTTGTCTTCCCCAAGCAGCACCAGGCCTGTAAAAGGGATATTGACCCCCTTCCGGACATCAAAAAAACTTCTCATCACATCGGTTGTCTTTTGCCGGTCTCCGGCCCCGAAGGGTTCCACCAGGAGGGATCGGAGCAGTCGGTAATCGACGGCCAGGTCATCCTTGAGGTCCTGCTTCTGTGCATCGGTGATATGGTACCCCTTTGAAAAATAGGGATACCCGAAAAAGATGCCGGCCACTAACATGACCAACAGGGCAGATAAGGGGATAAAACAACGCCTCACACGCTGATATCGTTTTGCCACAATCTCTGCCTGGGTGACATCCCTCCCTAAGAAGAGAACTCCCTCAAAGTTGTGCTGACCATCATAAAGGACCGTTGTGCTTGTGGAAATATGCCGTATCCCATCTCTGGGATGTCTCACACTCAGGGTCTTTTCACTCACCGCCTGTTTGGATATCACTTCCTCGAGAAACCGCCTATACGCGGCAGGGTCTTCATAAATTTCTTCGGCGGACTTATACCGCATCTGATCTTCTTCCCTGCCATACAACTTTTCAGCCGCACGGTTCCACGACAAAATTTTTCCGTCCTTATCGGTCAGAATCACAGCATCCGGAAGCTGATCGCTGAATTCCTTGAGTCCGTAAACGATCTGGCTGGTCTCGTGGAGCCTCTCGGCCAGATACCTGGCAAATTCTCGTACAAGCTCAGGAAATTCAGTGAGAAAATAAGGGATCTCCTCCTTGGGTATCTTGATGACCTTGAGGTCGGTCAGGGCCTTGACGGTGGCGGTCCTGTTTTCGCCCAAAAGGAAGGACATTTCCCCAAACACGGACCCTTTACCCGAGATTTCCGCTATTCTTTTGGTTCCCTTGAGAATGCCTGCTTTCCCGTCCACCAGTAGATACAGATCCTGAGAGTCGTCGCCCTCGAGAAAAAGCGTCTGGCCTACCTCGAAGGTGGCTATATATTTATCTAATTTCTGTGTATTGATGATATCGTCCAACATGAGAAATGAGGTTCCCTTGAGTTTCAAGAACTTTTCTAATTTCGGATAACTATAACTAAATGGTCTGATTCAGTCAATGACAAAGAAAACGGCTTCCTCTTCGACGCGGGGGTTAACACCGGGCGCTTCAGGGCCTGTGGAGCGGAAAAGAAACCACAAAGGTGGTCGTTCCCCTGTCGGCCCTGATCTCTATCTTTCCCTTTAGCAGGCGGATGATCCGGTAGGTGATGTACATCCCCCGACCCTCCCCCTCCCCTTCAACTATTTTCTGCCGATCCTGTTCTGATATTTCTCCGGTATTCCTGATCTCCGCACTGGCCCACTCGCCGTCCCTGTAAGTCCTCACGGCGAGTTCTCCTCCCTTGAACGGGATGGCTTTTGTGGCATTGTTCAGGAGATTGTCCAGGACCCTTTCCAGATGAACCGCATGGCACTTCACCCTGATGTCCGGCTCATAGGGCCCCTCTTTCAGGGTCACATTCGGTTTGAGCTGCTCTTTAATCGCCTCCGTGTTAATCTCGAATCGTCTTTTGACAACATCGGTCAGGTTTACATCCTGCTCCTCGCCAACTCTGTAGATGCTCATGGCCAGTTCCTGCAAGCGGCTTGTCTCCTCCAATAGGATATCCAGATACTTTTGCACCTGTTTTTTTGATCTCTCCCATTCACCCTTTTCGACAATTTCCTTGAGACGTCGCGCAAAGCCTGCGGTCGCAATGGCGGGATTCTTGAAATCGTGCAGGGCATCATCCAGGCGCTCCATTTTCTGGGCTTTCAAGAGCTCTCTCCCCAGAAAAAGAAAGACATCGATCTCGTCGTCTCGGTATCGCTGCCGCTGGTCTAACGCGTCGAAGGTCATAAAATGGGTAACTTCCCCATTGTAACCTAAAGGGATATAGAGGATGGAGTGGATATGATGAAATGCCGCGAACCGCTTGAGATTTTCAGAGATCAGATCACTTCGCTGCGGATCCACCACCAGTATGTACAGGGGCGTCACCACTTCATAAAGGGAATTCCCGGAATATTCTCTAAGTTGGAGAAGCAACTCGAAAACCGGCTCATCGCTCACCGGAATAACCTTTCCCACGGTGTGATAGCCCCCCTCACCGGGAAATCCTGCCTCCAGGATGACGTGGTCAAGCCCTTCGGCAACCGAGAATAAGGTGCAGCTCTGGAGATCGACGATATCAACCAGTTCGGGTACCACCTGATTAAATACCTCTGCCAGTTTGATGCCCCCGCGGGAACCTACCTTGCGGAAGATATGGTGAACGATCGTTTCCCGCTTTTCAGCCATCCTGTGCATGGAAAGGATCTTTTTGCGGGCCATGACGAAGCTGAGCCGTTTGGCCATGGTATTGGCCGTCTGGACCTCCAACGGCCTGAACGCACGGTTCTTCTCCGTGAAGTAAATCTGAATAACTCCCATGGTATTCCGTTCCCGGGGAAAAAACCGTGGGATCTCAAGCGGGATCGCCATTAAGGAGTGAACCTGTTTCGTATAGATGACGTCCTTGTTATGATAGAGGTCCTCATGGGAGAGATCGGGTACCAGATAGGGCAACCGGGTCTTTACCACCTCACCCGCGATGCTCCCATCTAAGGGGATGAAGGTTTCGCGATCTTTCTCTGTTGATGGGTAGGAACAATAAGAGAGCATCTGTTCTGTCTCAGGATCGTATATCCTCACTGAAGCCGAATGGGCGCCCAGGAGTTCCACCATATATTGTGTTGCGCTTTCCAGGATCTGCGCCTCGGAAAGGTCCGCGTCGATACCAACAATTTTATTGATCTGGGTGACAAGCCGGTCGAGGAATTCCGACAGTACATGCTCATCGATCCATTTCATCAGGATGGACCAGAAGGCCTTTTCAACAGAAACCCCTCTGGCCCAGGGTTCGCGTTGGATTTCCATGGCCAGACCCTCCAAATCTATCAACATAACATGCCTCGTCGTCGGCTTGGGCATTCATTTTATACAGCAGAACAGAGAAGGTGCCGGTCCATAGTCCGGGATTTCATTTAGTGGAAAACAGGATCATCTTCCTGTGACATCATTTATCTTTATCACATGAGATACCGGATGGCGCCCGAACGCTATCCTTACGCTATGGATAGGCTATGATAAGATAGCAGAAAAAAGTGGAAAAGTCAAGCACATCAGAAAGATAACAGTTGATATGTTCCAGTTGACCTACCAATTCAGGTGTGCTATTTTCCCATATAGGCTGCAACGACACCAAGCAATTCAATTGGAGAAATCGACATTGGCATTCATGACAATTCAGCGGTCTTTTGAAATACTTGAGTTGGAACAGGGTGCAACCCTGGATGATGCGCGGCAGGCCTATAAAGATATCGCGAATGTCTGGCATCCGGATCGCTTTTCTGCAAATCCCCGTCTGAAGCACAAGGCCGAGCAGAAGCTGAAAGAAGTCAACATTGCCTATGAAACGGTAAAGGCCTTTTTTCAACAGGGTGGGTTTTCAAATGGCGACCCGAAAGAAAAGGCAACCACTACCTCCCGACAGACACATCATGGAAATTGCACGAAGGAAGGACAAACTGCCAAAGCAAGGAGTCGGACGGAAATTACTGCCGAGGTGGGAACCGTACTTATCCTTGACTTCTGCTCCTATATTTCTGCCAAGCTGCACCACTTTGTGGAAAGAAATCGCCCTTAACAGGGCAGATGGGAAGAGCAAAACGAGAACGATATGGGCAAATATTTGTTTTTTAGTTGAAATCCTCTGAAAACTGTAGTAATAGATACACCTGTTTGACTGTCGCAGCCGTTCACGCGTTAAATGGAGCAGCTCTTCACTATTTCAGATGTGAATTTGTGATCCGGAACCTGTGAACACGTAACAATTACCCTTAAATCTCGTAACAAGGAGGCATGAAAATGAAAACATTAAAGAGGGATCTGCAGTCCGTGATCAAAAGCCTAAAGTCATTGACAGAAAAGGCCGAAAAAATTGCGAGGCAGTTAGATGCGGTGAAGGAAGTTCAGACCACGAAAAAGCGGCCCGTCAAGGCTGTCAAGTCCGCAGCCAGAAAGAGGGCCCCCGCAACGGCTACCGAAACCGTGCTGGGCATCATCAACCGGCAGAAAAAAGGGATTGATACGGCTGCACTGAAAAAGAAAACGGATTTTGATACAAAAACAATAAGAAACGTCATTTTCAGGCTTAAAAAACAGGGGAAGATCAAATCCGGCACCCGAGGCTTATATATGGCGGCATAACCCCTGGCACGTGGTTATAGCCCTCATTCTGCGCACTTCCGGGCATCCCTTGGTCGGCAAGAAGACTTGTCTGATAGAGAGAGAAGCGCTTCTTAATACCTCTATCCAATGGCCCTTTGGCGGGGCTGGGAATTCGCTGCCACAGGGGATTAAACTGTCGATTCGAACCCTTGAACCAGCTTTATGTGAGCGTCGCCTTCCCACTTTATAAGCGGACTCTAATCATGACAGAAATTTCAGGGTCAGAAGGTGGGCGGTAATCCAGAACCCAGCGACCAAAAACAAATTTTACCCGAGGGCTAGTGTGAGACCCGTTCAGGGTCAGACGAAATATATCCCGATCAGATAGGGAGAAAAGACATGCGAAAAAAAATGAAAAAGGGTATGGCTGCTTTCTTGATTTCAGCCCTGGTTTTTTTCCATTTTGCCGCAATAGCCCCGGCAAAGGAACACCTTGAAGACCTGGATGAGAAAGCCGGTTACATGGCGGGGGATTTCCTTGTCGTGCGTCCGTTAGGAATCGCTGCGACCGCCGTAGGCGCTGTCATCTACGTAATCTCTCTCCCCTTTTCCCTGGCAGGTGGAAATGAGGAGGAAGCACGACAGAAACTTGTCACCGACCCTGCCGCATACACCTTCACAAGGCCGTTGGGAGAACCCTGAGAAGCCTTTTGAAAGATTTCCCGTGGACCAGGTTCAGACACGTATGGGCCGTCTGTTACTCGACGGCCCTCAGGCGTCGGCCTAATGTCTGGAGCAGTTCAATGGCAATAGCCGGGTATTTTCTGATCTCTTCCCGGATGTTCCACTGATCGAGGGAAAGCACCTCGGCGTGGTCGTCTGCCACCACGCTTGCCGTGCGAACATAATCATCGACTAAGGCCATCTCACCAAAGTAGTTGTCAGACCTGAGAACCCTCAAGGTCTTTTCAGACGGCCCACCCAGGTCCTTTACAACGGACACCTGGCCTGAAATAATAATAAACAGGCGGCCGTCGCGGGCACCCTCCCCGACAATGAGGTCTCCTTTTTCATACGAATGATGTTTCGCCAGTTTTGCGATACGCTTCAAATCGCGTCTTTTCATCAGAGAAAAAAGGGCGACTCTTGACAGAATCTCTGCTTCATCCATGGCTACACCCCTTTGTGGAAACTTGTGCTTACAAAAGATAATCTGGATTTACATTCTGCAATGCGTGGAAGATATTTCCCTTGATCTTTCTGTTTGACCGATAAAGGCCTTGAAGCATTTGCTTGATTTCCTCCCTTTTTGATGAAACTGCACTCGGGCAGCCCAGTTCCATCCGCTCCCATCCCATTGCCTTTCCATACCGCTGTATAAGATTTTCATCTATCAGATAAAGGGGTCGGATCGCCGTAAGCTCTCCTTTAAAGAACTCCTGGACAGGGAGCATGGTACTGATGGAGGCGCTGTAAAATACGTTCAGAAAAAAGGTCTCGATGATGTCATCCTTGTGATGCCCGAAGGCGATCCGGTTGCAGCCGATCTCTCCAGCCAGGTCAAAAAGGAGTTTTCTTCTCATGTGGGAGCATAGAAAGCATGGGTTTTTCCGGTTATCCGGGCCGTGGGCCTGAGGGCCGATCTGAGTCTTGATCACCCTGTAGTCAAAACCGTGGGTCGAAAAAAAGGAGGCCATCTGAGCTGCCGAATCGGTCCCAAAACCCGGATCCACATGGACCGCCGTGATCCTGTATTGGATCGGAATCCGCTTAATTCTTTCCCGCAAAAGCCACAAAAGGGAGAGGCTGTCCTTTCCGCCTGATACCGCAACCAGCAGATGATCGCCGTCATGGATCATCTGGTGGGTGTGAATGGCCTTCCCCATCAGGCGCTTCATCTCTTTTGCAACAAAGCCCAAGTTCTTCCCTCCTGACGCATGCGCCACACAAACAGAGAACAGATAGCGACGTCCCATATGGTCACTAGAACATACGCCCTTAAAGATACAACCCAAGCCGTTCACGGTAGTTTTAGTCGGTGCAGCCAACCGGGGTCAAGGACTTTCTCGCATGAAACTGCATGCCGGACGCTGGATACCGGAAACTGGATGATTCTCCCTCGTTCCCATGCTTTGCGTGGGAACGCATTCACAGGACGCCCCGCGTACTCTTCTTCCACGTCGTTGCCCTTCTCTGCCCGGGGACAAGGGTTCAATGTCTCCAGGAAGGCGGCACTCATGTGAAGGGGCGAGGTTCTGGGGGAAGGGTTAGGGTTCAAACCATAAAAATTCTGCTTGACAATAAAAGGGATTTTATAGGATTTGTGATTCTTGATTGAATAACGGCTTGAAAACAAGATGATGCGCGCCTGGAACCCCAAAAACTTGAAGGCTACTAACGCGTTAGGCATGTGAGAAAGGCCGGTGGGGGTCTCTTTCCCAAAGGACGCAACAAAGGATTCAACAGACCGTGGAACGCCCCTGTGGTCTTAAATACGCTTCGGAACAGGCAGGGACGACAGAGGCTTCAACCGAGATCAACTCCTGGCTTCCGGCTCGTAGGGCCTACAGCTCGGAGAGGGCTGTCCTTGAGTGAATTTCACGGATACACTGCCGTCTCCATGCAATGAGCCAAGGTCTTGCGTCCTTTGGGAAAGAGACCCCCACGGCCCTGTCATGTTGCTCCGCCTTCTATCAAGAGGCTAACGAGTTACGAAGGCTATGGAATGAAATGCCACAACCTGTGCGGTGACCTTCAGGGGCTCTTTCCAGGGGCTACAGCAAAGGAGCTGATGAGTGCTTGGCCAATGGCGCGGTAGTAAAAGCGGCATCACAGGGCAGAGGAGCAAAGGCAATGGCAGACACCCATAAGGATGTTTTTCCGGTCATCACCCTGACATACCGGGAAGGAGACCTGATCATCAAGGAAGGCGATTACGGGATCTCCATCTATAAAATCATCAAAGGCAAGGTCTTGATTTTCAGGGAATCCGGGGACAAGGAGATCGCTCTGTCCACGCTGAATCCTGGCGAGATTTTCGGCGAGATAGCCTTCTTGAATAAGACCGGCGAGACCCGCTCCGCGTCAGCCAGGGCGCTTGAAAAAACTGAGCTGGAGGCATGGCATCCATTCATCCTGTCAAAGGAATACCAGGAGATGCCCCCCATGCTCAAGTATGTGATCGACCAACTGTTAACCCGTCTTCTCCGAATGAATCACATCCTGGTACAGTTGACGGACCAGGAACAGAAGAGACAAAGGGCCATTGAGAGACGTGACCCCTTTGTTTCTCAACGGTGCTATTACCGCAAGTCTGTCGATCTGGAGTGCTGTTATCGACCTGTCGGGCTGTCGCCAAAGGTTAGTCTGCCGGGGCGAATCAAGGATATAAGTCTCAGCGGAGTCGGGGTGGAGATTGTGGGCCAGAACACAGCAAGTTTTTCTCACATGGACGGCGATTCGTTTGTCTTGAACACTATCCTGCCCAACGGCAAGGATCTCGAGTTGAAAGGCAAGATTGTATCGCTCAAGCAGGGTGAGACGCCGGGAAAACTGCAGATGGGCATGTCAGTAACAGAATTGTCTGAAAATGCAAAAAAGCTGCTCGGCTTTTTCCTGATGCCGTGATAAGGGGGTGAGGTATGGACATACAGCCGTTCATTCAGATCTATTTGTCCGGGGAGGAGACCTATGAATCCGGCGACATCATCATCGAAGAAGGGCGCACGGGCAACTGGGTCTATATCGTTATGGAAGGGCAGCTAAAAGTAACCAAACGGACCGAAGCGGGAATTGTTACCATAGATACCCTCAAACAGGGCGCTATTTTTGGAGAAATGGCCCTCTTCGGGAGGTTGCTGGACAGGCGAAGCGCATCTGTGATTGCTGCAGACGGGCCTGTCAAAATAGGTGTGCTGGATTTTCACCTTCTTCTCAGGGATTACGAGACCCTCTCGCCCCGGCTCAAATTGCTGATCGATGCGCTCATCGTTAGGCTCAAAGAAGCAACCGAAAGGGTTGCCGCCTTTGTCGTGGCCGCCAATCTGAAGAACCGTGGGGCCGGTTAAACAAAATCGGCCTATATTTTCCGCTTACCGCCTGACCTCTCGCTCTCCAAATAGCTTTGTGCCGATTCTCACCATATTAGCCCCTTCTTCAAGTGCCACACTGTAGGAGTTGGACATCCCCATGGATAGATACTTCATCTCCACACCGGGTATGCCGGCCTTTTCAATGGCCTCAAAAATGGCCCGTGTCTTCTTAAAATAGGGCCGGGCATCCTCTGGATCGCCGCTGAAGGGTCCCATGGTCATAAGACCCATGATCTTGACGTTCTTCAGAGCCGCTATTTCCCGGATGACGGACATGACGTCCCGGGGCATCACCCCTGCTTTCTGTAATTCCTCACCGCTGTTGATTTCAATGAGAATCGGCATGGATGTGTCCGTAGTTTGACAGGCCTTGTCGATGGCATTGGCAAGCTTAAAGGAATCTACCGTCTCTATCATGTCGAATATGCCGACGGCCTTTTTGGCCTTGTTGGACTGAAGATGACCGATCATGTGCCATTTTACCTGCTGGCCGATGGCTGGAAATGCGGCTTCCGCCTCCTGAACATAATTATGCCCGATAATAGTGATCCCTGCCTGGATCGCCTCCAGGACCTCTTCCGGGGTCCGTGTCTTGGCAGCAGCCACAAGCTGCACCCCCTGGGGGAGCGATTCCAAAATTCTTCTGACATTCTCTTTGATCATGGCTTCTCTCCTCCGGTAAAAAACTCGAAAATCGTCTCATCGTTGCCTCGTCGGGTTTGTGTGATGGGCCTGACTCTGTCAAACCGGCCTTCTTGCCTGTCGGAGGCGACATCCATACGTGCAAGCCGGTTTTCATTAAGCGAAGTCTCATTTTCGGCGATTGGCAGCACCCTGAAAAAACTGATACTCCATTTTGTTGGGAGTGTAAAGCATCATTGCAGGTGGGACAGATTGAGTTTTCCGGGATAATGGTATATATAGTGCCTGAACGAAAACCCTGTTCAGGCACGATTGTTGATTGTTGATTTATGATTGTTGATTTGAAAAAGAACTCAAATTCAGATAGTTGAAAACACAGCGAATAAATCTTAAATCCCAATTAGGGGGTTTTCGGTCAGACACTATATATATTTTAAGAGAACATGAAACAAACTACTGTCATAATGGGGGACGATATGACGACTTATGAGGACGAAGGACATTTTGCGAAGAAACATCAGGCCGGCGCCAAGGCGAATCCACAGATCGAAGCGGCCCTGAAACAGAAGATTTCAAACGGGGAACTTCCATGCGCTGTTGCATTCAAGATAGCATCTGATCTGGATGTCCAACCCGGAGAGGTGGGTCAAGTTGCAGATCTCCTCGAATGGCGTCTTACAAAGTGCCAGTTGGGGCTTTTCGGGTACCGGCCGGCAAAGCGGATCGTCAAGCCGGCAGAACATGTATCAGAGGATCTTGAAAAGGCTATCAGAGAAAGGCTGGAAAACGGAAAGCTGCCGTGCGTGAGTGCATGGAACATAGCGAAAGCCCTGGGTCTTCGGAAGATGGAGGTCTCATCGGCATGCCAGACCCTGGGCATCAAGATCTCTTCATGCCAGATAGGGGCCTTTTGATGGGCCGGTGGAACAATATCGGTACAAAAAAAGCCACTTTCTTAATGACCAGTTGATTCAAAAAGTCTTCAGAAAGTGGCAATTGTATTGATGATGATGGTTAACAGCTACATGAACCTCCGCATGATCCTCCCATCTGCAAACTCGAGGAAATATTGAACCCGGATCCCATTGGGGAATTGACATAGTCGACCCGTATGGGTTTGATATTTTCGTAAAGCATTTTCTCCACAACATAGGTGAGACCTTTGTCATCAAACACCTCGTCATTTTCGCGTGACTCATCCAGAGCCATGCCCAGAGAGGGCCCGGATCAGCCACCCTGGGATAACATGATCCGGATGGCCGGTATCTCCTCCCTGTCCTTCAGAAAATCCTTTATCATTTCGCTTGCCTTTTCAGTAACCTCTAACATAGCGTCAGTGTCCTCCTTGTTGAGATTCTTATTGTTCATACACACTTACATAATAGCCATAAAAGCCTTTTTGTCAACTATAGAGACAGGCCGGAAAAAAAGGTGACACAGATTTTAAAAGGGTTCCTCTGACAGCCTCTGCCTCAGCCAGATGCACACCTTTTCCAGTTCCCCCCTGAGTTCTGCCATGGCCTTTCCCCTGTGGCTAACACGGTTTTTTTCTGCCTGCGTCATCTGGGCAAAGGTCATTTTCAAGGGAACATGGTAAAAAAGGGGGTCATATCCGAACCCATTACCGCCGGTCAGCTCTTTCGATATAACTCCCTCACAGATTCCCTCATATATGAGGGCCGGCCCGCGTGGCACGGCAATGGCGAGGACACAGATGAAGGCGGCCGCCCTCTCCTCTATGCCGTTCATCCTGTCTAACAGTCTGAGATTATTTTCCCGATCGGTGGCGCCCTCCCCGGCATAGCGTGCGGAAAAGACACCGGGCTCCCCTCCGAGGGCCTTGACGGTCAGCCCAGAGTCATCGGCAAGGGCAGGCACTCCTAGCACCCGTGCTGTAAAACGTGCCTTTATCACAGCATTATCCTCAAAGGTCTCACCATCTTCTACGACCCTGGGGATAGGCCCGAAATCATCAAGGCTCCTCAATTCGATATCAGTCCTGCTGAATAGCTCTTTGAACTCAGCAATCTTACCCCTGTTCCGGGTCGCCAGGACCAGCGGCCGATCCAGTTTGAGTGTTTCCCCCAAAGCATTCATAAATCTCTGATCCCTATTCCTCAACCACGTGTTTCACCCTACTATTGGATATTCAGGCAAAATACATGACGCAACATCGGGGTCTCAGTTGGCGACAGTCACCTCCACGATGCTCTGACGGGCGATGACATGCTCCATCTCATGATCCAATACAGAGACATGCATCAATCCCAGCACTTCATACGGCCCGTTTTCCAGATGGGATGTGTCCCATCTGACAGGAAAATTTTCCTCCATGTCATCAGATTCACCGATCTTGATCCAGCTTCCAGCCCCTTTCTTTCGAAAGTACCAGGGGTTGACGATTCTTACCACTGCGCCCGAGATGCCCAGCCCTTCCAGTTCTTTATGGAGGAGGTCTTCGTTCAGACTCTCCCGCAATCTGACAACCCCGGAAAAGCTTTTCAGGCTCTCCGACGGAACAATGAAATGGGGTCCCCAATCAAGTGACATAATGGCCTCCTTTCATGCATGACAGGTTCACAACAAACTCCCCTACACTCAACAAAGAAACTGCGCGGAGCCTTCCGGTTTTATAAAATCAGCAATTAAGGTGCCAAATCAGATCTTGCTATACACTTCATGTTGAAATACATGCCATAATTGCCCGGCCTATACAAAGCAAGAAAAGCCCTGAACGATCCATTCCGTGAACTGGCCCTGATTCGCTTGTCAAAACTCATTGGGATTTTGTGATTTCAGCGGCCTATTCTGAGACTCCCAGCTTTCAAGGAGGGACCATCAAAATCTACATTACTGAAGAACTATGCCCCTGTACCCTACATTTTGGTAGAAAATATGCTCGCATTTTCGTGACCATGCCAATATCCCATCATTAACAAAACGGCACGGTTTCAGTTCGATATCCTACAATATCCCCTATCGACCCCCCGAAAGAACAGACTTGATGTCCACGATAGGGGTGTTGTCGATTACCGCCAGGCGCTGCACCTGAAGCCTGCAGGGTGGGTCCACAGACAGCACTCGGGTCCGGTGGAGACCGATCGGATTAGGCCGGTGCGGAGAGCGAGTGCCAAAGACGCCTTTTATTGGGTTTTTTGGGTCTCCCCTCGGGTGCACCTTTAATCTCGAACGGTCGGCTAAGTGCATCCAGGTCATGATCAGGATCTCGTCGCCTACTTCCAATCCTTCTAAGGCCTCTGAGTATTCCGGCTCGATCTCGATCCAGGCCCCGGGCGCATTTTCGCTCTCCTGGCGCGGGCATTCACGGACATCTTTTAGTGCCGATCGAACGATGCCGATCCGTCTGAGCTGGAAGTCATGATGCGTCATCAGATTATTGCTCATTCGTCATTGTACATTGCCCTGGCCATAGGCCTATTTGTCAAGGTGGGCGCGAATCACCTCTACGAGCTTTTGTATATCTGAGTCAGTCAGTTTTCCGTATTTCTGGAAGATCAGTTTCCCCTGTTTGTCAAAGGCCAACACATCGCTGTTGTCATCGGCGATGCCCCATGCTTTCACAAGGATTTTATCATAGTCCCGCACATATATGGTGGTGGGATATTTTTTCTGTTTTTCTTCCAAGGCAGATGAGATCAGGATATTGGGGAGCCATGTGGCATCCATATTGATGATGCCGTAGCTTTGGAACTTATCTCTGGGGAACTTCTCTTTTTGCAGGGCGTCGCTCGCCTCGTTATTGAGGTCTTTCTCATCAGGGTCCACATAGAATATTACATTGATCTTCCCTTTCAGCTCGTTGCTGCTCCATGGGCTTCCGTCCAGCCTGCCACCGAGATCACCCTTCAGATCGACCTGTTTGGGAACCTGCCCTATCTTCAATCCGGCCCATGCAGGTTGCGTCGTCGTCAAACAAACCGCACTCACAATCATCAACAGATACATCTTTGTCAGATACATGGTTTTCAGCCTCCACACATTCGGGTGAACGATCCTGAGTTCAACTGTTTGAAGATTAAGATAGATGATGGGGGGCCGGGTGTCAATCACATTTTGGCACCGTGGAAAAAGGGCCTTTGCGCTCTCAGTCACAGAAACCGACCGAATTCCAACGACTTCTTGTTGATGCTGACATGTGTATGCTGCTGGATCATTTCATGGACGGTTTCATGAAAGGGGAGGTACACAAGGGAGGCACCTTTTATGGAGAGGCCTATGTCCGGCAGGCGGGGCATGACCATTTTCTTGTTGACAGCCGATCCTGCCAGGGTGATCTTGATCCCCTGTATGGCCTCGCTGAGGGGAAGGGTTACTGGATAGAGGTTTTTCCGGGGAAGTCTCCCGTTGGGCTCCAGTACTTCCTGTGCCACGGTCATTCGTCTTGAAAGATAGAGAAATCGATTGGGTCGGATCTTGAAGGCCGGGCACCAGAAGCACATCTCCTGATTTTCCCAGGCCTTCTGGATGACCTTGGGCTGGTTGGTTGCGCGGATGAAATCGGCATATGAGGCAATGGGTATGCGGGTGGTCCGGACAGACATCTTCCAAAAAGGGAGGTAAGCGCTGTCAGGTTGATCCCCGGACACCACCGCGAGGTCTATTTGAACGAATTTCCCATTTTTGGCCTCCCATGCGCTGTCGCAATTGCTGCACGTCAGGACCGCGCTGTCCCTCTCTCCTGTCAGGTTCCAGCCGCAGCGTGGGCACAGGGTAGCCAAAAATGTCAGTTTCCATCGGGGGCGGTGGTCTGTGATGGAAGAGAAGATGTCTCCCTCCTCAGGCAATCTGGCGATCGATCTGTTGGTTATTCCATCAAAGAGGGTCTTTTGTTCTACATAGAGGGGGAGATAGATGAGATTCACGGCCTCTCCGATCAAGGCCCTGTATAAGATTTCTCCGATGTTTGCGGCCGATGAATGCTTCTCTGCCCGTGCCAGTATGTCTTGGGTTTTGAGGAAGCATTTCAGAAAAGTCCCGGGTGCATCGGTACTTGCGAACCGCATCTTCATGGTCTGGGGCCTCAGGCCTAAGGAGATCGGGAATCGTTTGAACGGGACGCCTAATTGGGTGATGTCCACAATCCGGTAGTGAACGCTCTCGTTGTCGCAGGAAAAGACGCTCCCCTTGAAGCGGAGATAGGGGGCGAAGATGAGGTCCCGTTTGCCTGCCTTGTGGGGGAGAACAAAACGGTAACAGTCATCGGAGAAAAGGAAGCTGTTTACCTCGCAATACGGACATTGAAGGAGGTGATCGGCCTCGTCCAGTTCAACGGGCGCCCCGCACTGGGGGCATTCCTGTACGACGGTAAATCCCATGTCCGAGCTCTTGCTGGTTACTGGTTACTGGATGCTGGCGAATGGCTGATGGCTCATGGATGCCATGTCTAACGCCTCATGCCTTGCGCCTCCTGCATTCGATGCTTATTACTGGTCGGAGCAAAGCGTAGAACCCGCAGCATACGGGATTTCCTGTTACTATTTCTCCGCTTTAGGCACTTTGGTAACTTCTCGGCCACTGGGGCTTCAGATTTTCTCAATTGTCAATAGTCGATAGTCAATTCAAAGCCTTTCCCCGCATTGGTTGCAGAATGCGGAGCCCGGCAGGTTTTCGGCCTTGCAGTGAGGGCATACGGGGGCGGCCGGCTTTTCATCGACCCGATGACCGCACCTGGGACAGAATTGGGCATTGGCCGGAAGGTTCTTGCCGCACGTGGCGCACTGGTCGATGATCACCTGCTGATGCCCGCAAAAGGGACAGAATTTGGCGTCCCTGGAGACCGGCTGTTCGCAGTCCGGGCAAAGGGCCTGCGCCGGCTGCGCCCCCCCCTGTGATTTGAAGGCTTCGGCAAACATGGCCGGCATCATGAACCCCATGCCCATGCCCAGGCCGGCCCCTGCCTCACCCTGGTTCTCTGCCGCTTTCTCCATGGCCATGGCCGCCTTGAGCTTGACCAGACGATCCAGGTCCTGGATGACGTTCAGCCTTCCCCTGTCGTCAATGGCCCCCTGCACCTCGGGGGGCGGGGTAATGGAACCGATGTACAGATGGGTCATACCCAGCCCGAAGTGGCTGAAATCATTCTTTAATCTCTCTTGAAGACCTGTCGAGAGCTCTTCGTACCGTCCCGGCAGATTGAGAAGACTGTCTAAGTGCTCCCCTAAGTGATCGTTAAAGCGGGACACGATGACCCGTTTGAGGTATTCCGCGATCTCTTCAGTGGTGAATTTCCCCATGGTGCCTACCAGGGTGTTGATGAAGAGAAGGGGTTGAACGACCCGGATATTGAATACGCCGTGTGCCCGAAGGCGGATGAGGCCCAGTTCGGAATCCTTGAAGGCAACCGGGTCCCGGGTCCCCCATTTGAGGTTCGGAAAGACCTTCATATTGACGATATAGGCCTCGGCGCGGAGGGGGCTGGTCATGGCCCACGGGATGGCCATGATTTTGTTGATAATGGGAATATTCCCGGTTTTCAAGGTGTGACGGCCCGGACCGAAGGCATCGGACGCCTTTCCCTTGTAAAAGAGCACGCCGGCTTGGCTCTCGCGGATAATGAACTGCGCCCCCCATTTGATCTCCCCGGACCCCTGTTCCGGGATCCGGTGGAGCAGTTCCTTGCCGGTCT
The DNA here is from genome assembly GCA_964409475.1 of uncultured Desulfobacteraceae bacterium. Taxonomy (GTDB): domain Bacteria; phylum Desulfobacterota; class DSM-4660; order Desulfatiglandales; family Desulfatiglandaceae; genus AUK324. Next base: position 19,743 of record CAYPDL010000024.1, read on the forward strand.
CGTCAAACCATTCGATGACCTCCAGAAAAACAACGTTATCGGTGCCCATTCATTCCCCTCCCTGTCCTGCTGCTGACAGGCCGCTTCGTAGACCCCTGTCAATCCGTTTCTGCCCCTGGTCGAGACATACAGACCTCTGCCCTTACCTGAAAGCGCCATGTTTTCCGGATGTTGTGTTGAGAGATGCGCCGCATTCTAAGTGGTACCGGGTGAAATTGCAAGGGGAGAATTACCCTTCACGAGCCCTGCCACTCTCCTGAATCCAAGGGATTTTTGGGTGGGGCGTGAGGGCTGTCATCTGCGGGTTGCAGGGTTTTCCTGTTTGACACCCCCATCAGCAGACCTTAGTATCTCCAGATAACAGGTTCAGAAACGTATAAGGGCGTCAGCTCATAAAGTGGTGCCTGATCGTCTAACGGCTCACCAGCTCACCAGCTTAATCCCGCATTCAGCGGGACTATGGACGCCTACGAATAAAATTGAGAGGAATTGCACTACATGGAAAACAAAATGCGCGACAATCTGATTACCGGTCTTGAAACCCTTTTCAATCCCAAATCGGTTGCCCTGATAGGGGCGTCCACGACATTCGGGAAGTGGGGTCAGCTCATTGCTTCCAATATCATCGCTAGCGGTTACACCGGAAAGTTATATCCTGTCAATCCTGGCAAAACCGAGATGTTCGGCCTCCCGGCCTTCGGGCATATCGGGGACATCCCGGATCCTGTGGACCTGGCCTTTATTATTACGCCCGCGAAGACGGTCCCTTCGGTCTTGCAGGCATGCGGCGAGAAGGGGGTAAAGGGGGTGGTGATCATCACATCCGGCTTCAGCGAAAGCGACCAGGCCGGTAAGGACCTTGAACAGGAGGTCGTCAGGATCGGTCAAGAAAAGGGGATTTACATCATCGGCCCCAATACCATGGGGATTATCGCTCCCTATGCCGATCTGTTTGCGACGGGATCGCATTCGAGACCCCGAAGGGGATCCGTGGCCTTTGTCTCCCAGTCCGGCAACTTGGGCAACCAGCTGACACACTGGGCAGAACAGCAGGGGATCGGCATCTCTCTCTTTGTGGGCTCAGGAAACGAGGCTATGATCACCTGCCCTGACTATCTCGAATACCTGGAGCAGGACCCCCACACCCGGATCATTATGCTGTACCTGGAAAGCGTGGGCCTTGGCGAACACTTCATGGAGGTGGCAACCCGGGTCAACCGAAGGAAACCGGTGATCGTGCTCAAGGGCGGGAGAACCGAGGCTGGCCGCACGGCCGCTGCCTCTCATACCGGTTCCATGAGTGGAGAGGATGCCATATTCAGGGGTGCATGCCGACAGGCAGGGATCCTGAATGCCCGGGTGCCGTCAGAACTGCTGAACCTGTCTGCCGGGTTTTCTTCCCTCCCCCTTCCCAAGGGAAACCGGGTGGGCATCGTTACCTTAGGGGGCGGCTGGGGGGTTGTGACCGCCGATGAATGCAACGAGAGGGGACTGGTGGTTCCTCCCATCCCGGATCATATTGTGGAGGCGATCGGCCGGCGTCTCCCGCCCTTCTGGAGCAAGGGGAATCCGGTGGATCTGGTGGGAACACGGGATATGGATGCGCCTACCATCGCAGTGGAAGAACTCATCAAATGGGACGGCATTGACGCGGTCATGGTCCTGGGCATCGTGGGGAGAGACGAATTCGTCCATCTGCTGATCGAGTCCAGCCGGGATGCCGATCCTGAGATTTCCAGGGAATTCCTGGACCAGATCAAAACCCTGAGCCGTCACTATGAGGAGTCCTTTATCGCCAAGATGGTAGAGCTCATGGAGGTCTACGAAAAGCCCATCATCGGCGTGTCCCTGGCCAGGACAGACAGCGGCACGGTGCGCCCCGTGCCCGGCAGGAGATACAGCGGCGTTTTCTACCAGACGCCTGAAACCGGGGTCAATGTCCTTGCCAGGATGGTGGCATATAACCGGGCGTCTCTATGACAGGTGGGCACAGGAGGTTTCAATTCGAAGCGGCGGCAAAAGGATTGGCCCTTTCAAAATCAGGCAAAAACTGAGGATGTACCTGATTCTGGCAGGATTCGGCCTCCGGGAACTGAACAAAAAGATGTTCAAACCCAAGGGCCTCTGCGTGGGACAGGACCGTGTCAAACTCCTCTTGAGTCACCCTTCGATTCAAGTCCTCGTCCGTTTGTTGCAAAACCGGATGATACTGGGACATGAGGCTCAGGGGGAGGCCCGGACCGAACTCGACAAACAGGCTGGTCAGGGCATTTATGGAATTTTCAACCTTTCCTGGGAGGATCAGCTGCCTCACCAGGACCCCTTTTGTGGCCGGGAAGCCTCCTGGGGAGGAGACGGCATCCAAAAAGCCCTTCTGCCGTACCATCACTGCAATGGCCTGTAAAGCCATGGCCGGATAGTCGCTGCATTTCGAGAGCCGCGCTGCCAGGGACGGGTCTGAATATTTGAAATCGGGAAGGTAAATGTCCGCATAGTCTTCGGCCGAGGCCAATGCCTCCGCCGACTGGTACCCTGAAAGATTGTACACAATGGGAAGGCCCATGCCGCGCCTGCGCAGGAGAGACACCAAATGGAAAACATGAGGAAAGAAGTGATCCGGCGTCACGAAATTGATATTGTGGACATGATCGCGCACCGTCATTTCCATCACCTTTAGGGCCAGTTCATTAAGACCCATAGCCGCGCCGAGACCCTCATGGGAAATCTGATGGTTCTGACAGTAGACGCATTTCAGTGAGCATCCGGTAAAAAAGACGGTCCCCGAACCGTTACTACCGGAGATAGGGGGTTCTTCACCGAAATGGGGACCGACATAACCCACCCTGAGCTGATCTGTCTCACCGCAAACGCCTTTTCCCGGACCTGCTCCACGGGTTGTCCGGTCCACCCGGCATTGCCGCGGGCAGAGCACGCAACATCTGTAGGGATCGCTCAGGTTCATGATGGGTTATGGTTCCAGTGGTTCTGATTTGGCATTCGATGTGGGATCTGGGATGTTCAATTTTTGAGAATTCAGGCCCATAGGTTCAGCGGCATACGCCCTATTTCAGACCATATTTTTTCAGCTTATACCTGAGGGTCCGTTCACTGATTCTTAGGACCTCGGCGGCCTGCGTCTGGTGGTTCCGGGTCTGGTCCATGGCCTCCCGAATCATCTCGAATTCCAGTGCCTCGACTGAATCCTTCAGGCCCGGCTGCGGTTTCTTTGTTGTGCTTCCGTGATGGAGGTCCTCTGCGGCAAAGGGGAGATCCTTTGTCGATATGAGGGTTCCCCGGGCGATTACCACGGCCCGTTCAATAATGTTTTCCAGTTCCCTGACGTTGCCGGGATAGTCGTATTTCAGGAGAAGGTCCCTGGCCTCGGGGAGAAATCCCTGGATCGCCTTTCTGTTCTGGCTTGAAAAGCGGTTCAAAAAGTGATCCATCAGGGGCGATATATCATCCTTCCGCTCCCTGAGAGGCGGAACGGTGATGGCCACCACATTCAGGCGGTAAAAGAGGTCCTCTCTGAAGGCCCCTTCCCGTATCCGTGCGACAAGATCCCGGTTGGTGGCGCTGATCACCCGCACATCCGATTGTCGTGTGCGGTTGTCTCCGATGCGTTGAAACTCCCTCTCCTGAAGGAATCGAAGGAGTTTTACCTGAACGGCCTGGGTGAGTTCCCCGATCTCATCCAAAAAGAGGCTCCCGCCGTCCGCCTCTTCAAATCGCCCGATCCTCCTCTGGGACGCCCCGGTAAAGGCGCCCTTTTCATGGCCGAACAGCTCGCTTTCCAGCAAGGTTTCAGGGAGGGCCGCACAATTTACGACGGTCATCGGCCTTTCCGACCGGGCGCTCAGTGCGTGGATCAGCCTGGCGACAAGTTCTTTGCCCGTTCCACTCTCCCCCTGTATGAGCACGGTTGCCCGGCTGTCTGCAACCCGCCCAGCCAGGTTGATCACCTCGTTCATTGCCGCACTCCGGAAGATAATGTCTTCGGCAGTCACCCCTTTCCTTCCCAGTTCGTCGCGGAGGATCTCATTTTCTTTCAGAAGGGTCCGCCGTTCCGAAAGCCGGTCGACCAGGATGAGCAGTTCGTCCAGCTCGATTGGTTTGGTGATATAGTCGGCGGCCCCGGCCTTCATGGCCTGCACGGCCGTCTCAACAGTGCCATAGGCCGTGATCATGACCACATCGATCTCCGGGTTGATCCGCTTGACGCGTTTCAAGAGTTCCATGCCGTCCATCCCGGGCATCTTGTAATCGATCAGCAGGAGATCGAAGTAATTCCGGCCCAACAGGTCGAGCGCCTTTTCGCCGTGTTCCACCGCTGACACATCATGGCCGTTTTCCCTGAGGAAGTCCCGCAGCATCTCCCGCTGGGATTGACCATCTTCCACTACAAGAATGCTCAATGTCTGCCTGCTGTTCATGGTTGAATCCTGCTCATTGTTGGTCGGAGCGAAGCTTAGATCCCGCAGGATGCGGGATTGCTGGATACTGGGTACTGGATGCTCGTTGTTGGATATGGGCTGATAGTTACGGGTTGCGGGTTCTTCTGGCCTCTGATCTCTGGCCTCTGACCTCTGATACCCTGTGCTTTCAACTCCCTGCCCCCTCCTCCCTGCCTACTGCTTACTCCTTACTGCCTACTGCCTACTCCTCACGCCTTATGCCTTGCGCCTAAGGCCTTGCGCCTCCCACCGGCAGCACGACCTCAAACGTGGTCCCTGTCCCCGGCTCACTCTTCACCCGAATCTCCCCGCCGTGCGCCTCTATGATCTCGTGGGCCAGGGCCAGGCCCAGTCCCAGGCCCTTCTCCTTGGTGGTGTAATCCGGGTCAAAGATCTGCTCCACCTCCTCCGGACTGAGGCCGGTCCCGGTATCGGAGATCCTGATGGCGACCCATCGCCTTTCCTCCTGCGACAGCGCGAGCGTGATCGTGCCCCGGTCGGGAATCGATTCCATGGCGTTTTTGATGATGTTGAAAAGGGCCTGTCTTATTTTATCGGCATCCATCCATATCATCAAGGGGGACTCGGGCCAATCCGTGCGCAGGGCAATCCCCCGTGATGACGTCTCCTCCTCAACGAGGAGCGCCATCTGCCTGACAAGTGCGGTCATGTCATCTTCTTTCAGCACGGGGTTGCCGCATCTCGGAAAACTGATAAATTCCTCGACAATATGATTGACTCGCCGAATTTCGTCCCGGATGACCTTGCTCAGTTGATTCAGGTTGTCTTTCTGGAGCCTCTGGCATGCCATGCTCATGGCGTTGAGGGGATTGCGGATCTCGTGTGCCACCCCTGCGGCCAGACGGCCCATGGCCGACAGCCTCTCGGCCCGGTGGAGGCGCCTTTCCATCTCCCGCATATTGGCCAGATGCCTGGCCTGGCTCCTGTAAAGGAACCCCATGGACAGGATCGCAATACAGACCATGAACCCGATAAAGACGAATCCCCGCTGCCGCTCCTTTTGCAGCATGTGATCCGCGGTCTCCCTTGACAGGGCCAACCACGCATTTAAGGCCGGCTCCCCATTTAGACGGAGCGGAAAGATGACATCTATTGTCCTTCCTCCTTCCCGGTCAGATGCCTGATCCGGCGACTTGGCCGAAGCCCGGACCTCCTGAGTCTGGAAAAGGATCCTTCCGTCTGTATCTGTCACCACAAAATACCGGGTGTCTGTCCCGAGACCTACCTCCATGACCGCCTGTTCGATAGAAACCCTGGCCCTCCAGAAGAGGAAGTCCGCCTGATTCAGGGCAAACAGGATCGACCCTTTCCCCCGTTTCCGGCGAATGGCGAAGGATCGGATCCGGGTTACATCTGTGGACGGTCTAAAGAGTTCCACCATGATCCCGTCGTCGCCTGTGATCACCCTGACTGCAGATTCAAGGAGCGCCCTAGGGACCGGCCTGTTTTTATACGTTATCTCCCCTTGCGCGTCCAATAATGCAACAAGCCAGATGCCCTGCCCTACGGCCAGGGATGTCAGGAGGGGATCGTCCAGAACACCCTGTTCTCTCTCAAAATCGATCCGTTGCGCCAGACCCAGGAGGTCGAGAATCATGGCCTCCCGCAGGGAGAAGGTCTCCTCTACAAGGCCGGACCCCGCCAGCCCCTCCATGTCCGAATCCGAGCCATGGCCCAGGAGGTGGAAATTGTATCTAGCGACCTGCTGGACGTTTTTGATGATATCCAAGCCCCGCTTCTCGATATACCCGCTCAGGGTCTTGTCCAGGGTTCCGAGGTCCATGAGTCCTGTCACCAGTGCGAGGGAAACGAGGACCAGGGAGATAAGGGCAACGGCCAGGGGCTGCCGAAACGGCCTGGCCGGCCTCCCCGGGCCTCCGGGTCGTATGGTCATTTTTTTCGGGTCATTATATAATACGTGATCGTCTCGCAAAAAGTCGCAACCTATGGGATGTCGAGCACTACTGTTATGGTTAACTGCCTATAATAATAGCCAATCCCTAAATTCCTCAATTCCGACGGTTTGTCAACATGCAAATGACACACCTGTGCGACAATCGTGTCGAAACTGCTTTCCCCGATTCGACATATCTTGCCGGATCTTTGGGGTTGCCGGCCTCTCCAGGATCGTCATATATTGGTTAACTACTTGTTATTTAATGTTTTATAGCGCCTCAAGTTCATTCTGGCACGACTCCTGCTTTTAGGAAAGAGACAACGTGAACGTTCATAAAAAATCAATTTAACACAAGGAGGTTCTATCTAATGAAAAAGATTAGCATGATTGCAGCGCTTTTACTCCTGGTTGCCTCGGCAACATGGGTCATGGCAGGCCCACGAGGTAGGGGCAATTGGGGGGATGAGACATGGTGTCCAGGCGTTTCTCAATTGTCGACGTTAAACCTGTCCACAGAACAGGCTGAGAAAGTCCGCGGCCTGCGCGAATCGTTTGTTAAAGAGACCACGCCGATCCGGACCCAGTTATTTACAAAAAAGGCTGAGCTGAGGTTGTTGTGGATCCAGACCAGCCTGGATACGGCCAAGATACGGGCCACTCAGAAGGAAATCCAGAGTCTGATGGGCCAGATGCAGGAAAAAACAACCGATTTCCGTCTGGCCTTTCGAAACCTTCTAACCCCCGAGCAGACGAGCCAGCTCCTTGCCCAGGGCGTTGGCAGGGGTCCGGGCGCCAATTGGGGCAGAGGCCCGGGCGATCCGGGAGCCGGACCGGCCGGGTGCCCAGGCGGCGGCCAGGGTTTCGGGCCGGGCAGGGGTCCGGGCAGTTGCCGGTAGAACTGAACGGCCCGTCCCTTCCTGCCTGCCGCTCAGGGGCGGGAAGGGCTTTCAGTCAGTCTCTCCAAAGGTAAAAGGACCTATCTCGCCGGTCTCCAGATCCACATGGACCATGAGGTTCCGAAACAGCTTTCCCCGTTTCAGGATGATTTTTATGACCTCCGTGGCCTGTAGCGCGGCGATGACGGCAGGCGTTAGGGCCGGGATCCCTAAAACCGCCTCCGGGCCCTGGGAGCTGTCGCTTCCGGACCCCTCCCCGCCTGACTCACGGCGACCATAGAGGCGCTTCAGTCCCGTATCTTCCGGAAAAATGGTCATCACCTGGCCCTCAAGCCCTGCCAAAGCCCCGTGAACCAGTGGAATTCCCAGTAATCTGGATGCATCCTCAAGTGCGAAACGATCCGGAATGTTGTCGAGGGCATCCACGATCACATCCGATCCTTTCAGCAGATCCCTGGCATTGGAGGGATCGATCCCGACCGGATGAGCGGTCACCCTGACGCCTGGATTAATGGCGCCCACTAACCTGACCGCCTCCTCGGCTTTCCACCTGCCCAGGGCCTGACTGCTTGACAAGGCCTGACGATTCAGGTTGGTCTCATCAAAGCGGTCATTGTCCACGATCACAATATGCCCGACCCCCAACCTGGCCAACAGCAGGATCACATGGCCCCCGAGACCGCCGGCCCCCACAACGGCCACGCACGATGTGCACAACCTGAGCTGTTCCTCCCCCGAAATCGTGTCCCTGTTGCGGAGATAGCGATAGGGGCATATTCCGATACGCAAGGCCTCCCTGTAGACATCATGGGCCGCAAGGCCGAATCGAGCGGCCGTCTTCAGGGCATCCTTGTCTTCCAGGATCAGAGTTTCCCTGCCCGCCGGGTCATAAATCTTCCTGCTTCTTGACTGGAGCACCTCTTGAATCTTCACGTTTCCCCCTCAAAACATGTCGCGTCTGTGAGTTATTCTCCCGCCCGTTCGATTGACCCAGCGGCGATTGACGAATGATTCATTCCTCTGGCATCTTGAACGCCGACCTGCGATCCCGCCGCCCGCAAGCTCTTGGGAGGAGAATAGCGCATGCCAACGACGAACGCAAAGCATTCGTCGCCGTTTCAACACCTGCACGAACTCACTTGCACTTTATCGCAGAAGCTGGTAGATTGCACCCCCGGACACTCAAAGATTCCTGGATCCCTGAACGAAGGGATGAATCAGGGGAAGCTCCCCCTGTGACCTTTTATTGAGGAGGAACAATTTGATGACTGTAAAACAGTGGGACAGCCCACCGGAGATGCAAGTCGATACTCAGAAGACGTATCGGGCGACGATTGAAACGGACAGAGGCGCCATCGAACTGGAACTCTATCCGAAGCATGCCGCCAAGACCGTTAACAACTTTGTTTTTCTGGCCCAGGAAGGTTTCTACGATGGGGTGACATTCCACCGGGTTATCAGCGACTTCATGATCCAGACCGGGGACCCCACAGGTACGGGAAGAGGAGGACCGGGCTATAAATTCGAGGATGAACTCAGAAACAACCCGTTGCGGCACGATACAGGCGTAATTTCCATGGCCAACGCCGGGCCCAACACCAACGGGAGTCAGTTTTTTATCACTCATTCACCCCAACCTCACTTAGACGGCATGCACACCGTGTTCGGCAGGGTGGATGCAGGACAGGATGTCGTCGACACGATTCGGCAGGGAGACCGGATGGTCAGCGTCGTGGTGCGCGAGGAATAGGCGGAGCATCTCTGCCGCCGGTTTTCAGAAATGAAAAAGGGGAATCAGTCCGGGAGGCAGGCGCAACAATGAAGAATATTCTGGCCGTAGTGATGGCAGGGGGCAAGGGCGAGCGGCTGATGCCGTTGACCAAAGATCGGTCCAAGCCGGCCATCCCCTTTGGGGGGATTTATCTCCTCATCGATCTGACCCTCTCCAACTGCATCAACTCGGAAATATACAAGATTATCGTCCTGCCCCAATACAAATCCCAGACCCTGATGCAGCATCTGGCACGGGGGTGGAACATCTTCAGCCTGGACCTGGGCCACTATCTCAAGATCGCCCCGCCCCAGATGATGCAGGGAGAGAAATGGTACCAGGGGACCGCTGACTCCATTCGACAGAACCTGTATATGATCGAACAGGAATCGCCGGAGCACGTATTGATCCTCTCCGGGGACCACGTGTACAAGATGGACTACGCCCGCTTCAAGGAATACCATGAGGCCCACAACGCGGACGTGACCATCGCTGTCAAAGAATTAGGCAAGGAATCCGCAAGCCAGTACGGGATTGTGGAGGTGGACAACGATTTCCGAATAACCGGGTTTCAGGAAAAACCCAAGGATCCCTGCACCATCCCGGGAGACAGCAGTCATGTACTGGCGTCCATGGGCGTCTATATCTTCAAGACCGAGGTCCTGCTCGACCTGCTGGGCAGGAGTTCACAGCCCGACTTCGGCAAGGACATCCTGCCGGAGATCCTCGACAGCCATCGTCTCATGGCATATCCCTATCGCCGGGAGAACAAGATCCGGGATGTCATTCTATACACGGATGATGAGGGGATACTCAGGGAAAAGCAGGTCGATCATGCCAGGGATTCATCCTACTGGCGGGACGTCGGGACCCTCGATGCCTACTGGAATGCCAATATGGACCTGACCGGAGTAGACCCCTACTTCAACATGTATGGCCGTCTCTGGCCAATCCGGACCTTTCAGCGTCAGCACCCGCCGGTCAAGACCGTCTTCTCCCAGGAAGGGGGCCCTGATGCCAGGGCGGGTCGGGCACTGGATTCCCTGGTGGCCCACGGATCCATCATCAGCGGCGGGGTGGTCAGAAACAGCGTGCTGTCGTACAACGTGTTTATTCACAGTTGGTCCCTGGTGGAAGAATCGGTTATCATGGAAAATGTGGTAGTCGGCCGGCATGCCCGGGTTAAGAAGGCCATTATCGCCGAAGGGGTGCATGTCCCTCCATACACTGAAATCGGGTATCATCCCGAGGTGGACCGGGATCGCTTCACCGTAACCCGGCGTGGGATCACTATTGTGACGAATGAAGATTTTCAGGAAGCAAGCTAAAACGAATGAAGTGACTAAGGTGACTAACGCGGTACAACCACAACCAAAAAATATCTCCCACAGAACCACAAAGAGACAAAAATATTTTATTGTTTTTTGTGACAGAAGACCAGGAAATAAGGCACCAGAGTTGAGGAACGGCAGCCAGATCCAGAAGTCAGAGGTCGGCAGTCAGAAGGACCAGCAATCCCGATTCTCAGCGGGATCTACGCTCCGCTCCGACCATCAAGCATGAGCCATGAGCTATCAGCCATGAGCTTTTCGCCCGCAACCTGCAACCATTATCCAGAATCGTCAATCATCAATCCAATCAGGTGTCGCAAATGAAGGCCAAGGTCGAATACAGTATTATTCCCAACCTCTCCACACGGTTGGGCCCTCTCAGGAAGCTGGCTTACAATCTCTGTTTCAGTTGGAAGAGCGAAATCCGGGACCTTTTTCAGCGTATGGATCCGGGGCTGTGGTCCGCGTGCCGGCACAATCCAGTGCTGATGCTCGGGCTGGTCAGTCAGGAGCGCCTGGATGAATTATCCGAAGATCAGGGCTTCCTGGCCCAATTGGAGCGCGTCGATCGCGATTTCGAGCGCTACATATCTCAGCCGCGTATCCATTCAGAGGATTATTCTCCTGACTTTCCCATCCAGGTAGCCTACTTCTCGGCCGAGTTCGGTCTGGCTGCATGCCTTCCGGTCTATTCCGGCGGACTGGGGATCCTGTCCGGGGATCATCTCAAATCCGCCAGCGATCTGAATGTGCCATTGGTGGGGGTGGGGTTGCTCTACCAGGAAGGATACTTCAGTCAGTATCTCAGCTCGGACGGGTGGCAGATGGAGACCTACCCGCTTAATGATTTCGCAAATATGCCGGTCACACAGGTCCTCGGACCGGATGGAAAGCCGCTCCAGGTCATGGTGGATTTCAAAGGGGCGCCGGTCCGGGTCGGCATCTGGCGTGTGGCCGTGGGAAGGATATCCCTCTATCTGCTGGATACCAATATCCAGGAAAATCCCCCGGAGTTTCGCGGGACCACGGCACAGCTTTACGGCGGGGATCGGGAGATGCGGCTGAGACAGGAGATTGTCCTGGGCGTCGGGGGGATCCGGGCACTGAAGGCCCTCGGCATCCACCCCACGGTGATTCATATGAATGAAGGCCATTCCTCTTTTTCCGCCCTGGAGCGTATCAATCTTCTGAGAAAGGAAAAGGGGCTCTCTTTTGACGCGGCCCGGGAGATCATCATTGCTACCACGGTCTTTACCACCCACACGCCGGTTCCTGCGGGGAACGATGCCTTCGATCCTGCCCTGGTCAGGGCCTATTTCGAGCAATATGCCACGGAACTGGGCATCAATTTCAGGGTCTTGTTAGGGTATGGCCGCCTGGAGCCGAGGGATGAATCCGAGCCCTTCGGCATGACGACCCTGGCCCTGAGGCTCTCGGCCCATGTCAACGGGGTGAGCAGGCTTCACGGGGAGGTATCCAGGGCCATGTGGTACAAAATCTGGCACCGACATCCGGTCGAGGATGTGCCCATCGATCACATCACCAACGGCGTCCATGTCCCCACCTGGAGTTCAGGAGATATGGCCGCCCTCTTTGACAGCTATTTAGGTCCGAACTGGAGTGAAGATCCTGACAATGAGCGGATATGGGAGCAGGTGGAACAGATCCCCGCCAGCGAACTCTGGCGCGCCCATGAACGCCGGAGAGAACACCTGGTCAGCTACGCCCGCTACCGGCTCGGTAAGCAGCTCACCCGACGGGGGGCATCCAACGAAGAGATCCGGGCCGCGGCCGAGGTCCTTTCCCCTGAGGTCCTGACCATCGGTTTCGCCCGTCGATTCGCCACATACAAGCGGGCCACGCTCCTTTTCAGGGATCCGGAGCGGCTCGATCGCATCGTCAACCATCCCCAGCACCCGGTGCAGATCATCATTGCAGGCAAGGCCCATCCCATGGATAATGAGGGAAAGGATTTCATCAAGCGTATCGTCCATCTGGCGAGGCAGGAACGTTTCCGCCGGCGCATCATCTTCCTGGAAGACTACAACATCGATGCGGCCCTCAGCCTCCTCTCGGGGGCCGACATCTGGCTGAACACCCCCCGCCGTCCCCTGGAGGCCTGTGGGACCAGCGGCATGAAGGCCCTGGCCAACGGGTGCCTGAACCTGAGCGTCCTGGATGGCTGGTGGGACGAAGGGTACCACCGCGACTTCGGGTGGGCCATCGGCCGGGGCGAGGTCTATCAGAACCATGAGGCACAGGACAATATCGAGAGCCAGGATCTCTACAACTGCCTTGAAAAGGAGATTGTCCCCCTCTTTTACCGGCGGGGCCAGGCCGATATTCCGAGGGAGTGGGTGGAAAAGATGAAGGCCGGGCTCAGTCGCCTGGTACCCATATTCAACAGCCACCGGATGGTGCAGGAATACATGAACCGTTACTATATCCCCAGCGCCAGGCGTTTCGACGCCCTGTCCCGCGATAACTTTGCCGGCGCACTGAGCCTTTCGGAGTGGGTCCAGAAGGTCAGGACAGGATGGCATGAGGTAGCCGTGGAAGCGATCATCTCCGACGATGTTCGGGAAAGACCGGTGGGAGACCGGGTCGAGGTGGCCGCCCGGGTCAGGTTGGGCTCCATGTCGCCCGAAGACGTGACCGTAGACGCCTATTACGGCCGGATGGACCCGAACGGCGACTTTGTTGAGAGGGATACCATCCCGTTGGAGGCGGTTGAATCGACCGACGGCCTTCACCTGTATCGCGGGTATGTCCCGTGTCAAAAGACAGGCCGCTTCGGCTACACGTTGCGCGTCATGCCCAGCCAGCACCGGCTCGAAAACAGGTTCGTGATGGGGCTGGTTACATGGGCGTGATTTGGGATTGACAATTGACGATTGATGATTGTCGATTGAAGTCTCGCCGGCTGCACCGGAGATTTCTCCGTTTGAAAAATCTGCGTAATCTGCGCCTGCCCCATGGAATGCGTTTTGTGTTCTATTTCATCGGGGTAATCTGCGGATGGAATGGACGATTGATATGACCGCTAAATCTGGCAGTACCATAAGGCTTGAGGAACTCAAGGCCCTCCTCTCCGGCGAAATGCGGGACCCCTTTGATGTGCTGGGGGTCCACCCGGTTGCGCTCGACTCGGGCCCGGGCGCGGTGGTGCGGGCCTTTCTGCCGGGGGCGCGAAAGGTGGCGGCCCTGGACCTCAATCCCGGGATGGAAACCAAGTTGTCCCTGATGGATAAGGCGGGTCTCTTTGAGCTGATCCTGGAGGGAAAGCGAGAGATTGCACCGTACCGGCTCAGGGTGGATTTCGGCGCAGGCCTCACGTCCACCTTCTATGATTCCTACTCCTTTTCTCCTGTTCTGTCGGAATATGACCTCTACCTCTTCAACCAGGGCAACCATTATGAGATCTACGAGAAACTGGGCGCCCATGTTATCCGGCATCAGGGGGTCTCAGGGGTCCTCTTTGCGGTCTGGGCCCCGTCCGCGGCCCGCGTGAGCGTGGTGGGCGATTTCAATCAGTGGGACGGCAGGCGGCACGCGATGCGCTCTCGCGGGGCGTCCGGGATATGGGAGATTTTTGTCCCCCAGTTAGGTTCCGGGCTCCTGTACAAGTTCGAGATTCGCACGGCCGACGGCACGATTCTCATCAAATCCGATCCCTTTGCATTCTCCTTTGAAAAGCGGCCCAAGACAGCCTGCATCGTCTATGATCTGGGCCGGTTTGAGTGGACGGATCAGGAGTGGATGACGTCCCGGTCTGCACAGGCCCCGTTGACCCGGCCCATGGCCGTCTATGAGGTGCACCTGGGGTCATGGCGATGGCACAGGGAGGGAGAAGACCCGGCTCATTCGTGGCTGACCTACCGGGAGGCAGCAGAACAACTGGTCCCCTATGTCAAGGAGATGGGCTTCAATTATATCGAGTTTCTCCCCCTGGCCGAGCATCCCTTTGACGGATCATGGGGCTATCAGGTGACCGGTTACTACGCGGCCACATCGCGTTACGGCACGCCCGATGACCTCAGGTACTTAGTGGACCGTTGCCATGCCGAGGGGATCGGCGTGATCCTGGACTGGGTCCCGGCCCACTTCCCCAGGGACAGTTTCGCCATCGAGTATTTTGACGGCACCCATCTCTACGAGCACGCAGACCCGAAACAGGGGATACAGAAGGACTGGGACACCCTTGTCTTCAACTTCGGCCGCAATGAGGTAAGAAATTTCCTGGTGGCCAATGCCCTCTTCTGGTTCGACGCCTACCATATTGACGGTTTACGGGTGGATGCGGTCGCCGCCATGCTCTACCTGGACTATTCCCGTAAAGAGGGAGAGTGGATACCCAACCGGTATGGCGGCAGGGAAAACCTCGAGGCCATCGAGTTTATCAAGAGCCTCAACACCCAGGTCTTTGCCCGATTCCCAGGGGCAATCACCATTGCCGAGGAGTCCACGGCCTGGCCGGGGGTGACGCGGCCCGTTCATCTGGGCGGGCTCGGATTTCTGTTCAAATGGAACATGGGCTGGATGCACGACATGCTCAGCTTCATGTCCAAGGACCCGATCCACCGCCGGTTTCACATGGACAAGCTGACCTTTGCCCTCCTCTACGCCTTTCACGAGAATTTCATCCTTCCCCTGTCCCACGACGAGGTGGTCCACGGCAAGGCGTCCCTTCTGTCCAAGATGCCGGGGGACGACTGGCAGAAATTCGCCAATTTAAGGCTTTTATTCGGATATATGTATGGAGAGCCTGGCAAAAAGACCCTCTTCATGGGCGGGGAGCTGGGTCAGTGGTCTGAATGGAAACACGACGAACAGCTCCCCTGGGACCTTCTCCAGTATGACATGCACGCCGGGCTTCAACGGCTGGTACGGGATCTCAACCGGCTCTATCTCTCAGAACCGGCATTTTACGAACTGGACTATGAGCCTGCGGGCTTTGAATGGATCGATTTCAGGGACACGGACGCCAGCGTGGTCTCCTTTATCCGGAGGGGCCGGTCGCCTGGCGAGACCCTGGTCTTTATCTTCAATTTTACCTCGGTTCCCAGGATCGATTACCGGATCGGCGTGCCGCAGGAAGGGTTCTACCGGGAGCTGATGAATTCCGATGCCGCCTATTACGGTGGGAGCAACATGGGGCTGGGCGGGGGCGTGACGGCCGATCCCCGGCCCTGGCACAATCAACCCTGCTCTGTGACTCTTCATCTCCCCCCCCTCGGGATGATCATCCTGAAGCCGGCGCCGTAAGGCGTAAGGGAGGAAGATATATGACCAGGAGAATCAAATACACCGATGAGCCTATGCAGACCGGCAAAATCGTAAAGGACTTCTTGCCCGGGCCTGACGACCTGGAGTTCCGAAAGGAACGGGTGTTGACGTTGCGGCTGGACGAACCAACCCTTGCTGAACTGAAAGGGATTGCGGATAGCAAGGGTCTGGGAATGTCCACACTCGTCAGGATGTGGGTGAAAGAGAGGCTTGCCGACAGCGCTTCGGCTCAGGCCCAATAAGGGCTCCTGCGCCATGCCCCCTCACCTTCCAATCCTCTAATCCTCTAATCCCGACCACCGACCACCGGTTCCAATGCCCTCCCATAGGTCAGGGTCATGGTGAGCAACGTGTCTTCAACAGCGGGGGTAATCTGCCCGGGCTCGAGCTGCCACGTCCAGTTGCCGGAAGGGGTGGCCGGCCGGTTCATCCGCGCATCCCCGCCCAGGCCCAGAATATCCTGCATGGGGATCACGGCGGTATCCGCCACCGACATCATGACCAGCCGGATCATCTCCCATCGGATCTCATCAACCGGGGGTTCCCGATAGAGATAGCGAAAGAGACGCTCTTTCTCTTCGGGGGAGGCCTCGTTGTCAAACCATCCTCTCAGGGTATTGTTGTCGTGGGTCCCGGTATAGGCCACGCAGTTTCTGGGGTAGGTATGGGGCAGAAAGGGGTGCATCGGGTCGTCGTCGCCAAAGGCAAAGAGGAGGACTTTCATCCCTGGAAATCGAAAGCGGTCCATGATCTCCCAGACATCGGGGGTGATAAACCCGAGGTCTTCCGCAATCACCGGAAACCGATGAAACCATTCAATCAATGTCTTGAAGAAATGTTCTGTGGGGACCTCTTTCCACTCGCCCTTCAGGGCTGTCTTCTCGTCAGCCGGCACCTCCCAGTATTTCACAAGCCCCCGGAAGTGATCGATCCGGACCCTGTCAAAGCAGTTGAGTGTGTGGCCCATGCGCTCGATCCACCATTGATACCCGGTCTGTTTCAGCACGTCCCATCTATAGACCGGGTTATTCCATAATTGGCCGGTTGCGCTGAAATAATCGGGCGGCACACCGGACACCGCGGTCGGGGTCTTGTCCTTGTCCAGCTTGAAGATATGCGGGTTTACCCATACGTCGGCACTGTCGTAACAAACATAGATGGGAAGGTCTCCGATGATCTCTATCCCCTGTTTATTACAGCAGGATTTGAGCGAGGCCCACTGGTTGAACAGGAGATACTGGAGGAATTTCTCCTTTTCCATCCTTTCACTCAGATGGTGTGCGGCCTCTTTCAGGGCATCGGGCCGTCTGTCGCGCAAGGCCTCGGGCCACCTGCTCCAGACCAGCCCCTTGAACTCAGTCTTGAGGGCGATGAACAGGGCGAAATCGTCCAGCCAGACTGAGTGTGTTGCACAGAACTCCCTGTAGTCGTCAGCGGCGGCGGATCTTTTGAACTGCTGGAAGGCTCTTTCAAGAATAGCGCCCTTATATGCCCCTGCGCGGTGATAGTCGATGCGCCCAGGGGAAAACGGGGGCGGCGCCGGTATGTCTGCTTCAGAGATAAGCCCCTCCTTTACGAGGCTGTCGATCCCGATAAAGAGGGGATTCATGGCAAAGGTGGAACGGCTGAAATACGGGGAATTGCCGCACATGACGTCCGTGGGATTCAGGGGAAGGACCTGCCAGAAGGTCTGTCCGGTGCGGGCCAGAAAATCTGCGAATCGGTAGGCCGCCGCCCCGAAATCCCCTATCCCATGGGGCGACGGCAACGAGCCGATATGAAGCAACACCCCGCTTCCTCTTGTTTTTGATGTCATTCCCGATCCCCTCCCACTAATCTGCATGTGTGCGCTCATCTGAGGTGACTTGCCACATTTGCAGAACTACTGTCAAGGCTTTTTGGGGAAGCAACCGGCAGGAACGCCGGACCGGCAAGCTGCGGCCGTTGGTTTAACCGCTTACATCGTCTCTCTGCGAAGTCGCCACAGCGTAATCCCTGCCAGCAGGCTCATGAGAAGGATCATCCCCCACTCCTCCAGGGCGGAACCCAACATTCCAGTCCATCTGGCGGTTCTTTTACAGCCCTTCACCGCCGAACGGGTCGCGGGGTGATAAGCCCCGGTTCTGTTTCCGGGTTTATGAGCAGGACCTCCGGCAACAGAACCTGCATTGTCAGACAGTCTGGTTACACCAACGAGTCGGTGAACGTGGTCTGCCTGTCCCGAACCGGCGACACAAACCATTTTAGATTGACAAATCAATAGGATATTCTTAAATTGAATTATAACTGATCACAGTTGACTGTTCCCGGTTCGCATGTGAGAAAATAGAAGATCGTGGCGAACAATCGTCTTCTCTTCTGAGGATTTCCTCCAAAAAAGGCCGTGTGGCGCATGATTCAGAATAGTGATTTGATTGAAGCACTCAACAAGGCCCAGATCCAGGCTTCCCCACCCGACTATTTCAAGAACCTCGCCCTGTTTGAAGGCCTTTATCGCGAAGCCAAAGCGCTTGGGGCGTTACCGCTGAAAGACCCTCTGGAGGGGATTGAAACCGATATCCGGCTTGCGCGTATACTCAATGTTCACAAAGCTCCTTAAAAGAATAGCCCTCGCGCTGGATCGACAGCGTATCCCCTATATGGTCATCGGAGGGCAGGCGGTTCTCCTCCATGGAGAACCCCGAATGACCCGGGACATCGATATCACAGTCGGAATTACCACGGAAAAAATGGATCAGATGTTGGATATCATTGGGGGTATTCAATTGAAACCCCTTGTAGATCCCCACGAGTTCACCCTTCGAACCATGGTCCTTCCCTGTCAAGACCCGGAAAGCCACATCCGTGTGGATTTCATCTTTTCTTTTTCGCCCTATGAGCGTCAGGCCATGGAACGGGTCCGCCTGGTGGATATCGAAGGGGTCAACGTTAAATTCGCTTCTGCTGAAGATCTTGTGATACATAAGGTCTTTGCCGGCAGGCCCCGTGACATGGAGGATGTGAAGTCCGTACTTATCAAAAACCCCGAAATGGATGCCCGTTACATACGGCGCTGGCTGAATGAACTTGCGGAAGCCACAGGTGAATCTTTCGTGGATCGTTTTGAGAATGCCCTTAAAGACACCTCTTGAAAGCCGCCGTTTTGCCGGCTTCCAGCTGCGAGATGTTTCGCTCCGTTCTACGTATTATCTTAATAAATAGGGGTAAGAAC
>CAYPDL010000025.1:0-37404 GCA_964409475.1 uncultured Desulfobacteraceae bacterium
GAGCTTTCTTGGTTTTATTCTTTGGTATCGCAGGGTTCAGATGTGGCAGGATATAGCAATCAGAAAAGAAGCGCTTCCCAAAGGCAATAACCTACAGAGAAAAAAGATAGATAAAGAAAGCAGTGGTGAAAAAATAAATAGGAATAGTTCTATTTTTACATAACCAGTCAATACAGCCGATCGCTACGCTCCGGCTGATTTCTACGTTAAACCCTACAGGCACATCTGCCTTTTGGGTGGCGAAGGATGGGGCGTCAGGAACTGCAGAAGGCCTCAAAAGCGCGAGCTGAGCCTGGGTGCGTGGGATGGAACGGCCAGTCAAGGTGTTACGAAAGCGAAGTAATCCGATAACGAACCTGCCAACCCCCTGGTTGCATTAGGGGCCAGGGAATGGACAGGGACAGGATACGGCACGAAGAGGGAAACGAGCGGCGAATACTGAGGGTGAGGTGGGGGACTATCGCCATGATGAGGCGAGGCGGAAGAACAATCCGGAGGTGGGGCTGGCCAACTGGGAACCGAATGCCAAGACGCCGCGAGGTCTGCAACAAGCCATGCGGTCCCTCGAAGAGCAAGTCCAGATCCGGCCCCCTTTCCCACACATCCATGCAAGATTTCGTGACAAAGGGTTAGCATTGCCTTCCCGCTTTAAGATGCAGAAGTCCAGGTTCCGACCATATGAAGTTTGATCTCGTTTAAGACAGACCACTGGAGAATAGGAACTGTCTGTCCCTTAGGCTTGACCGGCAAGGGCAGATCGGCTATATTCGAAGAAGGAATATGGGGGCATTCCGTAGATCTAGAATGAATTCAACTGGTTATAATAAGTGAAAGAATATTCTGTTAAAAAAACATTTGCGGAATTTTTCGCAGGCATCGGGCTGATGCGAATGGGCCTAGAGCAAGAGGGATGGAAGGCAGCTTTCGTAAATGACATCGCCCCGGATAAGTTCCAGATGTATGCCGATCATTTCGGAGAAGACGATGGATGTTTTCTGCTCGGCGATATTCATGAACTTGCTGCTGAGCAGGTCCCAACTGTTGCAATGGCTACGGCCTCCTTTCCATGCAACGATCTTTCTCTGGCCGGGATGAGAAAGGGCCTGGGCGGCAAGCAGTCCTCGGCCTATTGGGGCTTTGTACGCATCCTGGATCGAATGGGTGATAGGCGTCCTCCGATTGTCCTTCTCGAAAATGTTGCAGGCTTCCTGACTTCGCACGGCGGTCGCGACTTTGAGTCTGCCTTGGAGTCTCTTAATAAACTCGGATATGCAGTGGATGCTTTTGTCGTAGATGCAGCGCGATTCGTGCCTCAAAGCCGAGTAAGGCTCTTCGTGGTCGGACATCTTTGCAATGGAGATTTGGAAGTCGGGGAGACTTTGACATTCTATGAAAGTCCTGTGCGGCCAAAGGCATTGGCTCGATTCATCTTTAAGCATCCTGAAATCGTCTGGGATATTCGCGACCTACCCCCGCCCCCCAAGGGAACGCTCAGCTTGTCTGCAATATTGGAGGAGCTTCCTGACGATTCCCCATATTGGTGGGGTGAAGACCGGTGCGATTATCTCGTACGGCAAATGAGTGAAAAACACTATGAACAACTCCGGCGCATGATGGACCGGCAAAGCTGGTCATTTGGAACCGTATTTCGCCGTATAAGAAAAGGTAAATCAATGGCTGAATTGCGGACAGACGGCGTTGCAGGCTGCCTGCGAACGCCGCGCGGCGGAAGCGGAAGGCAAATCCTTGTACAGGCAGGCTACGGGACTGTAAAGGCGCGACTTCTGACCCCCCGCGAGTGCGCACGACTGATGGGAGCAGACCGGTTTGTTGTGAAGGTCCCGTTGAATCAGGCGCTTTTTGGTTTCGGAGATGCAGTCTGCGTTCCCGTTATCGCCTGGATCGCCAGACATTACCTAAATCCACTTTTTGAAAATCTGCACCAACCATCCAACATGATTTCGTCATGCTATAGGGAAACATTCAAAAATGCCGCTTATGCCCATGCCAGCAATATCTGACCGTTGTTGGCGCACACCTGAAAGGCATCTTCTTTATGAAAAAGGCAAAGCTCATTGAGAGGCTTGAGCATTTCGCGGAAGAGCACGCGATCAACTCAAAAGGCCCCCTTTGCGTTGTTTTGGTTATCACTCGTACGGCGAGCAAGCTGAAACCCCCATACTCCCCAGGTCATTTCCTTACGCCTAAAGGCGGCCAGGTGGCAGGGCTAAGTCGCTCAGCTGTACAGGCCATTCTCGGAGACTACGGCATATCCCGGGTTCTTGCAGAAGAGGGGGGCAGGACCAGCCGAGGCAGCATGAGCCGGATGAAGGCATATTTGGAGCTGCTGAATGATTTGCACAACGAACGATTGCTTGACTTCTCAATAATTGAGGGCTGGTGGATAGAAAAGACGAAGGCGTATTTCGCGTCCATGCCCTTTAAGCTGAGACCAGATCCCTCCAAGTCTCTGAGGCGCATTATCTCCGAATTAATCGAGTCAGCCTTTGTTCGCCAAAAGGACTGCCAAGGCACCATGTTCGCGGGGGCTGTTATGGAGCACCTGGTAGGATCCAAATTGGGGATTTTGTTGCCGGATGTGAAGATTGAACACAAAGGGTTTTCGGTTGCCGATGCCCCTGGAAAGAGGAAAGGCGATTTCCTTGTCGGCGACACAGCCATCCACGTCACCACAGCGCCCACCGAGGCCTTGATTCGAAAATGTCGCGACAATCTGAGTGAGGGTTTGAGGCCTCTCATCATCACCACTCAAGACGGTATTGGGGGTGCGGCCGTCCTGGCAAAGGCTGCCGATATCGACGACCGCATAGATGTCGTTGAAATTGTGCAGTTTCTTGTGGCCAACATCTATGAGTGGAGCGAATTCAAGCACGCAGAGCGTCCTACCCGACTGCAGGACCTGATGAATGAATATAACCGCATTATCGACCAATCAGAGACCGACCCGAGCCTGAAGATCGCTCTGGTCTGAGGGCACGTCTTGGATACCTTTTCGCCCGAGAAGCGCAGCGCCATCATGAGGCTGGTCCGCTCGACGGATACAAGCCCCGAGAAGATGGTGCGCTCTTTGCTGCATGGACTTGGGTTTCGCTTCAGACTTCACAGGAAAGACGTGCCAGGCAATCCTGACATTGTTCTCCCCAAATATTCGACGGTTGTTTTTGTTCACGGATGCTTCTGGCACCGCCATGTTGGATGCCCTCGGGCCAGCACGCCCGCAGTAAATCAAGACTACTGGCTGCCCAAGTTTGATCGAACCGTCAAACGGGACCGAAGAAATGCAAAAGAGCTTCAGAGACAGGGATGGCATGTGGTGGTTGTATGGGAGTGTGAACTGCGCGATCCAGACCGCCTGGCCAAAAGGCTGAAGAAGGTCATTGCTGCCAGCCAACCTTTTGATCCCTCTGACATGCCGGTTCTGCAAATGGCGGCTGATCCGCCAACGCCCTACGAAATCACAAAGGGCCAACGGTAAATTGGAAGGGACGCAAAAGACATGCGAGTCGCATCTTAATTAGTGCCTGAACGGAAACCCCCTTCAGGCAAAATCCGAATATCGAAATTCGAAACAAATTCGAATATCAAAATTCAAAACAAGGAAACTTAATTGCTCGGGAACATTATGTTTTGGTTATTTTGACATTCCGATTTTGATCATTGTTTCGGATTTCGTGCTTCGGATTTCGAATTTCTTGACCGAAAATCCGGGTTTTCGGTCAGACACTAATTATTCACTATTGAAATATGATTCAAATCTGCTGTTGACTGTCTTGCTCTAAATGATGCTTGAAATTTATGAGTAGCCGATTGAGAAGACTATGCCGGCGCATGGTATACGGCAATGAAAAGAGGCACAAGGAAGCGTTTGAGGACTACATCACCCCGCCACGGATTTTCATCGGAAGGCTGGTCTTGGTGGTCATAGTCGACTATAATGGGTGTAAAGAGGACGTCCCGCAGATTCCCCCCATGCCCGGTGTTGTCATCGAGCGCTGACTGATGGTTATGGGAAATCAAGAATTTTCACTTTGGAGGGTGTTGCCATGAATACTCCTGCCAATCCCCGGGAAATCCTGGCCCTGTCCCGAAATTTCATGGAATGCCGGGTTCTTTTGACCGGTTCGGAACTGAATATCTTCACGCACTTGTCAGAACCCGCCTCGAGCGGGGATCTGGCCGAAAAGCAAGGTTGGCATGAACGACCCCTGACGGTCGTCTTGGATGCCCTGACTTCCATGGGACTGTTGCTCAAGAAGGAGGGGTTCTATCGGACTGACCCGGCTCTGCTCCCTTTTCTGCGTTCAGATTCCCCCCAGACCGTCCTGCCGATGATCCGTCATGCGGCCACCATCTGGAAGAACTGGTCAAATTTGACCCGTATCGTCACCGAAACTGGCGGCGTGGAAAGCACGGCCGGCAGCTTTGAAAATCCCGAGGATGAAAAAGCATTCATCGGCGCTATGCACGTGGTCGCACGAGCACACGCCCCTAAAATCGTTCAAGCCATCAACCCCGGTTCAGCGCGCCGGTTGATCGACGTAGGCGGTGCCTCAGGCACCTACACCATCGCTTTTCTGGAAGCCTGTCCTGAAATGTCCGCCACACTTTTCGACTTGCCCAATGTTGTGGATATGAGCGGAGAGCGAATCAGAGAAGCCGGGTTGATGGATCGCGTGACCATAGTGGCTGGGAATTTCTATACGGAAACACTGCCTCCGGGTCATGACCTTGCTCTGGTCTCAGCTATCATCCACATGAACAGCCCGGAACAAAATATGGATTTGTATAAGAAAATATTTGACGCCCTTGTTCCGGGCGGCCGTATCGTCATTCGGGATCACGTTATGAAACCGGATAAGACCACGCCTAAATCCGGCGCTCTGTTTGCCATCAATATGTTGGTCGGAACGCCTAAAGGCGGCACGTATACGTATGAAGAGATTAAGATCGGTCTGACCGCGGCAGGCTTCGAAAACATCCAACTGATTCAGGAAGAAGACCAGATGATGGGTTTGGTGGAAGCCTCAAGGCCACTATAGCCTATTTGTGACCTTATATGACTGGGATCGGGCCGCTTCACATTTTCGCATCCCATCTTTGGGAACCTATTTTTGCGCGAGCCCTAAGGGTGCGCGTAAAAAATTTAGAAAAGACATTGTATCACGGCCAACAGCAGGTTTGCCCCCTTTTATTTGATATTTCGAGACCTGAGGAAAAGAACTGAATGAGAAGAAAAGCGTCCATCTTCCTGACAGCATTCCTAATTATCGCTATTGAAGTTTCTTCGGCGTGGGCGCAGAGGGGAATCATTAAGGGGTTTACCCCTGAAGTTATGGCGCCGCTGATTATTCCCGGAATAGTAGAAAATGATTCCGGGCAGTCATACATGTATACATGGGATCTTTTTCAGCAACATCTTGCTATAGTTAAGGCTATTGGGGTCACGGCTGTAAGTGCAGATGTATGGTGGGGGCTTGTGGAAAAAGATCAGGATCAGTATGATTGGTCGTATTATGATACGCTTTTTCAATATATTGCGGATGCAGGATTGAAGATTCATCCCATAATGTCTTTTCATTCCTGTGGCGGAAATGTCGGCGATACCTATGACTGCCCGATTCCCTCCTGGATCTGGAGTGTGGCAGGCCCCGGAGGAAAGTATATAAATGAACTGAATAATCCCGGGAATCAGGCGTATGTATCCCTCTGGGCAGAGAACATTGATGCCGTAAATCAGGAATATTCAGAATATATGCAGGACTTTCAGACGCATTTTGCCCGGTATGCTGACGATATCCAGGAAATTGGCATCAGTTGCGGACCATGCGGAGAATGGCGTTATCCTTCATACGATATATATACTGTTGACGGAACTTCTTATGGAAGAGGGTATCCTACCCGCGGATATCTATACTGCTATTCTGATCAGGCAAAGGCGTCTTTTATAGCTGCTATGGTGTCAAAATATACAAATATTTATGCCTTAAATCAGGCGTTGGGAACCAGTCTTGAGAATTTTGATCAGATAAGTCCTCCTACAAACGGAGACGCCTTCTTTAACATAACTGACAGTTTTGCTTATGTTAATGCTCAATACGGCAGAGATTTTATTGAATGGTATCATAATCAAATGGTGCAACATGGCAAGACAATGCTGACTCTTGCCATAAACGCATTTGACGGTGCATTTCAGGATGTGCCACTCGGGATAAAGATTCCGCCGGTACACTGGACCGCGGGAGGGTATGACCAGGCCAATAATTATGCGAACAACATGCCTCGGTCAGGAGAAGTGTGCGCAGGAATTATATCGAATAATCTTACTCCGGATATAGCGGATAACGGTTGCGGCCCTGGATATGTCCAGAGCATGCAGATGGTTTCCGATTTAGAGAACAGTACCGGGGCAGATATTACGGTATATTTTACCTGTATTGATATGTGCGATAATGATGTCGTGCCGGCATACTCCATGGCAAGGGCTCTTGCCTTTGGAGTTGGGAAACAAGCTGCAAACAAAGGGTTAACCATAAAGGGCGAGAATGCCCTTTCTCCGAATAACGGTTCTACATGGACTCAAGATAATTTCTGGTGGAATATTAATAATGTTATGTCCTATTCAACATATTCAGGTGTTAATATAGTAAGAATCTTTAATGTTGTTAGTACAACACAAAAGGCCAACTACCAGGAGCTTATTGAAAAGCATATGCGAGGCCGTGGAAAATCTGTCCCGGCACATCATTAGTGCCATTTTCTCTCAGAAGAGCTCGCCCTGGTTCGACCCGATTCCTAGCAGCAGGTTTGGGCCATGGACTGTCCCGAATGTGGCATATCAGGGAAAAGGGAACGATGATCGCTTGGGCCGGGGAAAAACAGAAGGAAGAAGAAAAAGGATGTCCCACACAATTTCCCATACAAACAAAGGAGTGCCTTTTATGAAAACGATGATCCGGATCTTATCTCTTCTTGTCGTATCCCTTGCGCCTCTGATCAGCTCTTGTGGAGACGACAATGGCGGCACTAATCCTGTATATGATCTGAGAACTCGGTCCCGGTTGTCCGAGGAATCTGCCTCATCTGCCACGAACAGAGCCGTTCCCGTGAGTCGCAAGGGACTCTCTGGGCATGTCTTCATCCAAAACAAACAGGACATTGCACCAGGAATCCGCAACGCCTTGTCAAACCAAACAGTCAGCATTCAGGAAACCTATACCTATGAATATGGGGGCAACGCCCACTTGTACTGGACAAAGGCAACCGGCGCAGACGCTCTTGGAAACATTATTGCCACAGCGACCCAGACCCTCGATAGTGCCGGCTTTCCTACCCAGGGCATGTGGTATGATGGCGAGGGTGTCTTCAAGTTTGCCTATGATTATACATATGACGCGACCCTTTATTTGAGGACCTCCATTATTTGTTATCTCGATGACCCCACCGACAACCCGGATGCCAGAAGAGATTATGAACGTTCGAGCGTTTGGAATGAGCATGGAATCCTCACAACCGGAACAGAAGTTCAATATGATTCAAACGGGATAAAGATCTCTGAATATAAGTGGCGATCAACAACGCTCAAAAACTCGTTGAGAGGTGCGGGTGGGCTCGGTTACGATGAATATTATAAAGAATACGAGGAGGGATTGTTAACGTATCAGGAAAAGGTCACGTTCGATTCAGATGGATACCCTCAGACCTACAGCGTAGATAGTAATGGTGACGGAACCTATGAGGAGACATATTACTCCGAGATTACAAAGACCGTCGAGGGATATCTTGAATCGCTTATTTGGATAGAAGACAGCACGGGCGATAAGAAGTGGAAGGCAACGTTTGCTTATGACGAAGCGGGACTCCTCAAGACAACCAAAGATTACGATTGGGTTGGAGATGGATTTGTCCTGATTACAATTGTTACGGATGTGTGGTATAGAAACCCTGTCAATGGACCCACCGGCGGCATGGAAGTTTACTTCGAGTCAGATGAGGAGGGGAATCCTTTGGGGGATTTTGAGACAATAGATTGGACGGAGACCCAAAAAACTCATCATTACTATGCATCCCCTGGAGAAGAAGCCCTTCGAATAACGGATTCCCTGGAAAAGATCAGACTTCCGTGATCGCCTTGAATGGAAATCGAATGGCGCCTTCCTGTGGACGGTATAAGGGAATATGCATAGGGGTCATCAGATCTGCGCTTGACGCTTTCTACTGCTTTAGGCATGACTCGGCAGTGGCTGAACGATAGAACGGTAGCGGTGGATACGTTAAGAGAAACAATGAAAAGCAACAACCCCTTTAACATGCCGGCATCGGGACGCTCTTTTAGAATTTAGTTGACGTACCCAGATAAGTCTTTCGGACACAGTGGTGAGGTAAGGCGTTGTCTTTGGTAAGCAGGTGGGTAGATGCGGTGAACAACTGGGGCAAGCTGGGCCGGTGGGACTATAAGGTGGTGAAGGACCTGACAAGGATCGAAGAGGTGTTGAATAAGGCTGCATCGGGGGCCGTGCCGGTGAAGGGCTGAGGGGCTGCGTTTGTCGCAGGAATATGGGGATGAAGGATTCTATTATAATACGTTCGGCTGATGCAATTTGAACCTGCTACCCAAGGGAGCTGACATGGCTAAGAGTACAAAAAGCGCAGACCCATCCGGTGTTGATAAGGGATTGATCGCCATGTTCATAAAGATGTCGCCCGAGGATCGATTGCGGGCCAACGATAACGCGTTTCGTTCAATTCTGGAGTTGAGAGATGCCTATAAGCGGCGCAAGTCCAACAAGCGCAAGCCTGAGTGACGTTCTTGAGGGCCTCCTGAAGGCAGGCATCGATTTCATTCTGGTCGGGGGCCTTGCAGCCGTAATCCAGGGAGCGCCGGTCACAACAATGGATGT
This sequence comes from uncultured Desulfobacteraceae bacterium, assembly GCA_964409475.1. Taxonomy (GTDB): domain Bacteria; phylum Desulfobacterota; class DSM-4660; order Desulfatiglandales; family Desulfatiglandaceae; genus AUK324. The sequence continues at coordinate 8,919 of CAYPDL010000025.1, forward strand.
GGACATCGTTCACAGCAAAACTCCCGAAAATGTAGCCAAGCTACTTGCGTTTCTTAGATCAATCAACGCATTTTATCGTCGATTAGACGATAAGTTGATTGCGCCTAACGAGAGCGACCTGTCGGGGGACGGCCATGCGCTATTTACGACGCGGCTCGGGCCTGTAGATGTCTTGGCCATTATTGAGGAGGGGAAATCCTATGGGGATCTCCTTGACCACACCGTAGAAATTGAATTCAGGGGCCACACCCTTCGGGTCCTGGATCTTAAGATGTTGATCCAACTTAAAAAAGGTTCGACGGATCCCAAAGACAAGCAGCGGCTGCCTGTTCTTAAAGAGACTCTGCGGCAATTGGAGGAAGAATATGGCAGCGAAGAGGGGGCAGCGGGATGCTCTTTTAAAATTGAATTGAAATAATATTGACAAAAGCTTGGCAACTTAAGGGGCTAAGCACCAAGTCTAGAAAACCAACAGTTTCAGCCGATAAAGACGGCTGAACTGCGTGTTCACGGCGCTGACTTCGTCCGCGATTAGGGCAAGGAGCAATAAAGGATGCAGGACAAGTATTACGCTGATCACCGCGATCTCCTGAAATGGGGCGTGCTCTATTGCCTGGCAGAGCGGTTTGCGCTTTCTCGGATCATTCAAGTGGCATATCTGCGCCCCAGCATCTTCCCCATGATTAATATTGGGGGCCAAGAGACGGAATTGCCGTCTCAGGTCCTTACACACTTCAGGAACATCAGTAACATTACCTCCCTTCACGGGGACATTTCGATTAGCGTTTTTGATCGTATGTTTGACGACCGAAAAGCTTACATGGACGCCGTAACACAATATCTGACAGAATCAGGATCTGAACTTCGCCTTGTATTTCTCGATCCTGATGTGGGTTTAGAGCCCGTTGGAAGGCCTGACTTCAGGCATGTACTGGACATGGAGGCCCATGCAATTTGGTCTAATCTCAAGACAAACGAAGTCTTTGCATTCTACCAGCACAAGACCAACAAAGCAGGTAAGCCTTGGATTGATGAAAAGCGCACACAACTTGAGAAGGCAATCAAAGTTGAAAAGGGGGCTGTCATGGTTGGGAAAAATCCGTCCATTGCAAATGACGTCGTCATCTTTTATGCGGCCAAGCCCTAACTGCATTCACAAGGATGTGTGTTCCGCTGCCGCTACACATCCACCTGTGATGCGCGCGTTAACCGCTGCAGACACGTCTGGATTTTGGGTGAGGAGCATGTGGCGTCAGGAACTGCATCGATGACTGCGCTAATTGACACGAAATCGGGGAGGTGATACCCTTCGATCATGGGAATGATTCATCAGATCCGTGTAAAGGTCAGAATGCGCCAGTATGAGTTCTCGAAACATGCTGTCGATCAAAGCGTTACCCGGGATATCAGCGTGGCGGAAATAGAAGATGCACTAATCCGACGAGGCGAGGTCATTGAAGATTACCCGGCGGACAAATATGGCCCCAGTTGTCTTATCCTTGGCTACACCGAAGCGGGCCGACCTTTGCATATTCAGTGCAGCTATCCGAGCAGGCCACTTGTGAAAATCATTACCCTGTATCAGCCAGATCCGGATTTGTGGATCGATTTCCGGATCAGACGGTGAGAAATGAGAGGGGATATGTCATGAAAGAAACTATGGAAGAAACCAAGGTAACCTATGTCCTCGAATATGGCGGCCGGTTGTTTGTCATTGAGAACGTTCCTGCCCGCGTAAGCAAGGAGACAGGGGAACAGTTCTTCGCCCCTCAAACGGTGGAGCAAATCCAGGGCATTGTTAAAAGCCGAAGAAGGCCTGACAGGGTGATCGAGACTCCTGTGTATTCGTATGGGTAAGAGCCGTTTCCTGCGATGACCTCAGATGCCCGAGCGCATTTTCATGGTGGTGACAGGAAAACCATGCCAGACCGGACACACCCTGGAACAATTATCTGTACATTGCACCGGCATCGGGCATCGGTTCGGCATCGGCACGCTCTTTTAGAATTTAGTTGACGTACCCAGACAAGTCTTTCAGACATACTGGTGAGGTAAGGCGTTGTCTTTGGTAAGCAGGTGGGTGGATCTGGTTCATCAGGTGGCCACTGGAGGCTGGAAGATGAAACTCTTCCTTGCCCCAATTGCCGGTCTTTTCTATCTTTCCCTGATCGCCTTCTTTATACTGGCCTCTCTCGTCGTCGACCGATGGCTGGCCTTTCCGAAAACAGCGGTTTACCCCTTGAGTCTCGTTATCGGGTGTTGCCTTATCGCATTCGGGCTATTCCTTACGCTTCTTTCAGTCGCCTATTTTTTAAGGGCCAGAGGCACACCCGTGCCGCTAAGTCCACCTCCGCGGCTCGTGGCTGCCGGTCCATACAGGTTTGCTCGGAACCCCATGCTCACCGGCATCTTTATCCAGCTCATCGGCATTGCTGTCGCCTTAGGCTCCCTCTCACTGGCATTTATTTTTACGCCCCTTTTCATTATCATCAACGTATGGGAGTTAAAGCAGATCGAAGAACCCGAGTTGACGAGGCGTTTTGGACAGGCCTATGTCGAGTACCGGAAAAGGGTGCCAATGTTCTTCCCTTTTTCAAGGAAGACACGCCAATGAGAGAAGAGGAGCCGGAGAAATTAACAGAGGATAACGTAAAAGCACTTAATAGCAAGCCGGTGGAGCCCTTGCCTCCTCGGAGAGTCAAGACAAGAAGGGAAATTTTCATGACAGAGAATAAGAACGAATTGCGGGGCATTTTTTATCCGAATAGCGTGGCAGTGGTGGGCGTCTCTCCGGATCCTGCCAATTTGGGTAAAAATATCGTCCAAAACCTCCTGGCCTTTGGATATGAGGGAGAAATCCTCTCGGTGGGAAGGAGGCCGGGGGTCATTTTCGGGCAGAGGATCTATCCGTCCCTGGATCAGATCGACCACCCCGTGGACCTCGCAGTCATTCTGACCCCTGCCAGGACCATTCCCGATCTTCTGGAACAGTGCGGTCGGAAAGGCATCCGGCGCGTGGTCATCGAATCCGGAGGATTCTCCGAGATGGGAGACGACGGTCTTCCCCTCGAGAAGGCATGCACAGAGGTTGCCGGCCGATACGGCATCCGGTTCATCGGTCCCAATGGAATCGGCGTGACCAATCTGGAAAACGGCCTGGTCCTCCCATTCATGCCCGTCCGAAGAGACCTGTCGGTCGGCCCGGTCTCCATCCTGGCCCAGAGCGGCGGGGTGGGGCTCAGTTACCTCGGGTTTCTGGCGGAAGAGAATATCGGGCTCAATAAGTTCGTTTCCATGGGCAACAAGCTCAATGTGGACGAAAACGATCTCCTCTCCTTTCTCATAGAGGACGATGGCACCAAAATCATCCTTCTCTATCTGGAGGGATTCAGGGATGGCCGAAGATTCCTGGAGATCGCCTCGCGGTCCAAGAAACCCATCCTGGTCCACAAGTCCAACCGGTTCCGGGCCAGCGCCCAGATCGCCCATTCCCACACGGCCGCCCTGTCCGTGGACGATCTCCTGGTGGACCACGCCCTGGAACAGGCCGGGTGCGTCCGGGTCAACACCACGGTGGATGCCATTGACCACGTGAAAATCCTTACCTTTCCCCCTCTCAGGGGAAACCGACTGGCAGTCGTCTCCCGTTCCGGAGGCCATGCGGTCATTGCTGCGGACGCCTGCGGCCATTATGGATTCGACCTCCCACCCTTCCCCAAGGAATTTCTGGAAAAGATCGAAAGCCGATTCCGGGCCAATGTGATCCGACTGCAGAATCCCCTGGACTTGGGGGATCTCTTTGACCTGGACTTCTACGAGCATATTGTGGAAGAGATGCTTCGTCGGGACGATGTGGACGGGGTCCTTTTGGGCCATGGTTATCGCCGGGGCTATGAGCAGGAGGCCTCCCGCGCCCTGATCAAGAAGGTGGAGCGGTTGGTGGAGATCTACAACAAGCCGGTGGCCGCGGTCATTTTCAGCGATGCCGTGGAGATAGACTATCTGAAGAGACATTATCGAGTCCCGATTTTCACCTCCCCTGAAAATGCCATGAGGGCCTTTCATCTCTCCCATACCTGGGCCTTACGCAAACACAGCCCACTCGGGATCCGCGAGGCGACGGGGCAGGCGACTGCAAATACCAAGGACATCCTCAGTGCCGCAAAGGGCCGCAAAGACCTCTACCTGAATGAGGCCATCGAACTGATCCGGCAGTACGGTTTTCCCACCCCTCCCTATTTCCTCTGTCGGTCCCCCGAAGAGGCCCTTCAGGCATGGAAGACCCTTCATGGGCCTGTGGTCATGAAGGTCGTTGTGCCCCACATCTCCCACAAGACCGACCAGGGACTGGTGCGTCTGAACCTGAACGCAGATGAGGAGATACGTTCCGCCTTTGCGGTCCTTTGCCGGGCGGTCTCGCCTCAGGATCTTGAGGTGATGATCCAGCCCATGATATCTCAGGGTCGGGAGGTGATGCTGGGCGGGAAACAGGATGACGTCTTCGGCCCGGTCATCCTCTTCGGACTGGGCGGCATCCTTGTGGAGGCCTTGGGGGACGTGGTCTGGAGGGTTGCGCCGGTCAGTCCATACGATGCGAAGGCCATGATCCGGCAGATCAAGGGATTCAAGCTTTTCACCGGGATTCGCGGAGAACCCCCCTCGGACCTGGAGTCCCTGGAAGATCTCCTGATCCGGCTCTCTCACATCCTCTTGGACCACCCTGAGATCCAGGAAATGGATATCAATCCGGTCAAGGTGGGGGCCACAGGGCAGGGGTCACAGGCCCTGGATGTCCGCGTGATTCTGAGGACAGCGGGTTAAATCTCAGATTGAGACTGCATCCCTATCCTTCCGAACCTGTGGTTCATTCCATATTTACCATGACAACAGGGTGGCCGGTTATCCGGACCTTCGGGACATTGTTCACTCTGATGAATTATTCTCCTGTTGTTCCTTGCAATGCGATCATGGATCCGACGCTGTTGAGGATGAACTCCTCCGGGAAGGCCTGTGATATCTGGTGGATGGCCTTCCAGCCGGTGCAGTGCATGGGGGAGAGAAACCTTGGCCCGAGCTTCTTGAATTCAGCGATGGTCTGTTCAATGATCTTTTCAAAATAGGGACCGGAGAGGTGAAATCCGCCCATGGCCGCGTAGACTTCCTGGACGCCGGTGATCTTTTGGGCATAGAGGATCGTGTTGATGATCCCCGCATGGCTGCACCCGGCAATGATCACCAGTCCCTTTCCCTTCAGGTGGACCAACAGGGCCTGGTCGTCTGAAATGGGGTCCTTCACGATCTTTCCATCCTGTTCCATCGCGGCGTTGGGGAGGCCCTTTTCAAAGGAGGTGACCCGCTCCACCTCGCCCGTGACCACGATGGTCCCGCCCGCAAGGGGCGTTGGCGTTGCGCTTTCCACCAGATCGATGTTTCGTTTGAGAAGGTCCTCTTTCACCAGGGTCTGAGGAAACAGGAGCCTGCGGCCGTCGGCCAGGCCGAAAAAGCGGGGGGCGTCAAATACCCCCGGATGGACGACAAGAGGAATCTTATGCGGGAGCCTGTCTAAAACAGGATAGAGCGAACCAGTATGGTCCATATGGCCGTGGCTCAGGGCCATGGCCTCCACCCGGCCGAGATCCACCCCAACCATGTCCACGTTGTGCAGCACCCCGATTTTGCTGTATCCGGTGTCGAAGAGGACTGTATGGGTCTCGTCTCCTGCATAAACAGTCACCAGGAGCGACAGTCCATGCTCTGCCAGGAGGGTGTCCGCGGGGATGGTTCCGCTTTTTGACACGGGGGGCCGGGTGACCGCCTCGGTATTGGTCAGCAGTACATCCACATAGTTGTCCATCAGGGTCAGGATCTCCACGCGATCCACGGGCAGGATGGGTACAGTTGCTGTCTGGTTCATGGTTTCTCCTCCTGATATGGGATTTATGATTGTCGATTTATGATTGTTGATTGCTCAGCAGAACCTCTTTTGACGGCGCAGCGGCCTCTAACTGGCCCACCTCATTAATTTCTGCGTCTCCTTGATCTGCTGCCAGAGGGCTGTTACTTGTTTTTTTGTTTCATCCAGCCCCTCCTCGTTATGGATCACAAAGTCGGCCCGGGCAGCCTTTTGGTCGATGGGCATCTGGGCATCGAGGATGCGGAGGGCCTCTTCGCGGGTGATCTGATCCCGCTTCATGAGTCGCTCGATCTGGGTATCAGGTGAGACATAGACCACCAGGACCTTGTGGACCAGGGACCGGAGATGGACCTCAAAGAGGAGGGGGATCACCGCCTGGACGATTCCGTGAGGGTCCTTTTCGGCCAGTTGCCTGATCTGACACCCAAAGGCCGCCAGAATGCGGGGATGGGTCATGCCCTCCAGTATCTGCCGCTTTCCCGCATCGCGAAACACGATCCCTGAAAGCCGTTTCCGGTTGAGGTTGCCGTCCTCCCCGATCACCTCGTCCCCGAAATAATCGACGATCTCCCTGAAGGCGGGTCGGCCCGGGGCAACCACCTCTCTCGCAAGCAGGTCGAAGTCGATGATCGACGCGCCCAGTTCCGCAAGCATGTGGGCCACCGTGGTCTTGCCGCTGGCGATCCCGCCTGTAACGCCGAGGACCAGCGGATCGCCGGTTTCCGGCAGGGAAAGATCCAAATGGTCCTTCTCGGCCATATCTCAAGCCATCTCCCAGTTGCCCGGATTCATGATCCCGTTGGGGTCCAGGAGGCCTTTCACCTTCCGGATGAGCTGCACGGTATTCGGGTCCATTCGCTCGAGCATCATCTGTTGTGCGCCTACCTCCCCCTTCCAGATCATTCCGCCCAGGTCGAGGGTCGCCTGGTTGGATTCCTCTAATGCCTGCCGTGTCTTTTCAATATCCGCCTCATCGGCCCGGTTAAAGGAATAGTTGAACCCGAACATAACGCTGTGTCCCAGGAGGACCTGATGGACATAGGAGCAGATCATACCGTATCTGTGCGAGATCTCGATCCCCTTCTTCCATGCGGCCGGCACCTTGTCGATGGGCAGGATGGCGCCGGTGTACTCGAACCCGCCCCCCTTTCTGAAGTCCGCGGCCAGGGCCGCCAGGGGAGGGACGTCCAGGAACCGCTTGTTCAGGGCCGGATGGAGGTCTTCCACGAAGGTGAACTTGCCCCCGCCCTTGAACTCCCGGAACAACCGTTTGAATACCTTCTTCTTAAGCTCCAACTCCTCCTCGAAATGGCCAGAGACGATGATGATGAAAAACACATGGTTCATCCAGTCGGGCTTTTCCTGGCTGATGAGAAAGAAATCTTCCAGTAAATCGAGTTGGGTCGCCTCAAAGATCCCTTCTGAGATGAGATCGACATCATCCGTGTAAAAGGCCAGGACCTCTCGATACGCGGGCTTGGGAAAGAGCTTCAGGGAGAGCTTGGTGACAATGCCGGTGGTCCCGAACCACCCGATAAACAGTCCGGGAAGGTCCGGCAGGGGCCCCCTGCTGAACCAGGAATGGCCGACAGAACCGGCGCCTATGGTGCAGATCTCGCCCGTAGGGAGGACCACCTCCATGCCGTTCACCATATCGGAGTTGATCCCGTATCGCGGCGATATGTGCCCGTGGCCCTGGATCAGGGCGTTGCCGACGACCGTCACCGTGGGCGGGGCCTCCGGGGTAGAATGCTGAAGACGGGGGTGGTGTTTTTTGAGATAGGACTGGAGCCCGGCCTGGGATACCCCCGGTTCGATCAGGGCGTACCGGTTGATCTCGTTGACCTCGATGACCCGGTCCATCTGTTTCATGTCGAGGACGATGCCCCCCCGGTTGGGGACCACCAGGGCCGACAGGGTGAAGCCGCCGCCCAGGGGCGTCACGGGAATTTTCTCCCGGTTGGCCAGAAGGACCACCTGTCTGACCTCCTCAACGGTCCTGGGCATAACCACATAATCCACCTGCCGTGGGGGCTGGGCCCCCGAATCCCGGGAATAGATGAAACGCTCCTCCGCTCGGTTCGACATCCTGTCTTCCCCGACAATCTCCCTCAGTTGGCTGGATATGTCCATAAGGCCTCCTTTGAACGCGGAATGCAGAGCGCGGAACGTGGAGCGCTCTTGAACTCTGGCTTTGGGCACTTTTACTTATGCTACTTTTTTGATGATGTCAAACGGGAAATCAGCTTTATCCTTGACATAAAGAAAGACCTTCATATATCAATAGCCCTGAACAGATCCATAAGCGTTCATCGGTTCAGTGCCGCCTATGGTGGAGAAATGGCCCGCCTGCCATGCACATATATATAGGGGGGCGGCACAATCAGTGCGGCCTGGCTGATGGGACGCAGAGCGTCCAGTGAATGCGTTCCCACGCAGAGCGCGGGAACGATGAAAACCCAATAAACTCAACGAACCTAACAAACCCAAGGAACGCTGAGTTCCACATGCCTGTCCCGGACCCTGGTAACCGCCCACCCTCAACCCATGCCTGAAGAGGGAAAGATGATGTATGCTCTGAAATTCAATGAAGACGTGTGTAAGACCTGTCCCACCGGCGACTGCCTGGTCAAGTGCCAGTATCTGCATCTTGACAAGGAGACGGCCGTGGCAGAGATGGTGAAGATCGGTCAAGGGGAGGATTCCTTTGTCCTCAACGACTGCGTCACCTGTTATGCCTGCGAGGAGTACTGCCGGAGGGGAAATCATCCTTTTTATCTCATTACGGAGCGGCGCCAGGAAAAGGGGATCCTGACCGCGCCGAGGGCCATCACCCGGCAGTGGATCAACATCGGCGAGCCCCAGGGGAAATACCGCCTGGGCGAGGTCAAGGAGCGGGTGCTCTCCTTCGGTTTCATGCCGGAATTCCTTCGCTGGGTGAAGGGGAGGCTCTTCGAGGATGTCATGCCCTCGTATATCTTCGGCCAGGAGTTCTTCTGCAACGTGGTGTACATCCATTTTGCCGATACGGCCATCATCAAGGAGCGGCTGCCCATCATCGTGGACAACTTCAGAAAGCTGGGCGTCAAGGAGGTGATCTTTCTCCACGATGAGTGCTACGGCGCCTTCGCCCACCTGGCCCCGGCCTATGGCATCGATGTCCCGTTCAAGCCGATTCACTACTATGAATATCTGTTTAACCGCCTGAAGGAATTGAAGGATCTCATTCGGCCCCTCAACATCCGGGTCGCCTACCAGAGGCCCTGCTCATCCCGGCTGTCTTCCGAGCAGCACCATTTTGTAAGGGACATTATGGAGCTGATCGGCGTCGATCTGGTGGAGCGGGAGTATCAGGATGAAAACGCCCTTTGCTGCGGCGGGATCTTCAGCATGAACTACGGATATGATCTGGCCCATGATGTGCAGAAACGGAACATCGACGACATGGCAGCCCACGGGGCCAAGTACTGCATCTTCAACTGCCCGGCGTGTCAGAGTACGCTGGGGACCCTGGTGGCCAAGCAAGGGATAAAACCGATACACATGATCCACCTCTGCCGGAAGGCCATCGGCGAGATGTAAGAATCGGAGGAGACGCTATGACGGATATTGCCCAGTTGCTTGCCGGGATCGTTGGGGAGGCCTATGTTTCCAACCACCCTGAGGAGGCCTATTTCTATGCCCGTGACCCGGGGCTGATGCCCCCCCATGCACCGGACTATGTGGTGGTGCCCAAGGCCGTGGAAGAGATCCAGGAGATCGTCCGCCTGGCCAACCGGGAAAAAATCCCGGTCGTGCCCATGGGGGCCGGTCTGGCCCTGACCGGCCTGGTCATTCCCCTTAGGGGCGGCATTGTGATCGATATGAAGCGGATGAACCGGATCCTGAAGGTCAACGAGACGGGCCGGCATGCCATTGTCGAGGGGGGAACCTCCCAAGGCCTTCTCAAGGCCTATCTGGAGAAACACCATCCCCGGCTTCGGCACAGCATCCCCGACTCCCCGGCCACGGCCACTATTGCGGCCAATGTGATGATCCACGGCCAGGGGCGGCTGACCCAGCAGTATGGATTCAATTCCGACATGATCTCCGGCCTGGAGGTGGTCCTGGCATCGGGCGAGATATGTAAAATCGGGTCCTGCGCCCTCTCTCCGGACTGGTTTTCAAAGGGGGCGCCCCTGCCCGACCTGACCGGCCTTTTCCTGGGCTGGTTCGGGGCCACCGGGATCATCACCAAGATCGGCGTCAAGCTCTACCCCAAAAAGAAGATGCGGGACGTGGAGATCTTTATTACGGACAGGGAAGAGCTGGTCCCCGAGATAATCTATGAACTGACCCACACGGAGATGGTGGAGGATATCAATGTATTCGCCCAGCCCAAGCCGATGATCTTCAGGGACAACCACCATATCACCCTCTTTTTTACAGGGGACACGGACGAGGAACTGGAATTCAAGCGGAAGATGATCTGGCATGCCCTGGACCGGTTTATCCAGAGCAAGGATGGCGGATTTATGGGGGTCCCGCCGGTCATGAAGCCGACCATCCTGGACATGCCCCAGAGGAGCGTCAGCCGGTTTGCGGACGTGACAAAGGGCGGGGGGTTTGAATATTCCGGGCCGATCATCATGGTGGACAAGTATCCTGCATGCACTCACAAAATCCTGGAGTTAGCGGAAAAATATGACCTGGGGTACTCGGGCATGGCGCGCATCATCGGGAGGAGTCACGCCATGATGTTCGGGTTTGCCTTCACCTTCAACCGGGCGGACCCGGACATGATGGAGCGGACCCGGAAGGCCCTGCACGAGGTGAGCGTTTTTGCCTTGGAGGCCGGGGGCGTATTCTGGAAGGCCACTGTGGACGAACAGAAAATGGCCATGGAGAAGATGGACCCCACGACCCTCGGGCTCATGAAGATGATCAAGGAACAGATGGACCCCAACGGCATTATGAATCCTGGAAACTGGGAGGTTACCGAGGTATGAAATACGCAGACATTGTCCACAGGTGCTTCAGGTGCGGTTACTGCAAATTCACCAGCGATTATACCGACTTCAATTGCCCGGCCTACTACAAATTCAGGTTCGAGACCTATTCCCCCGGCGGCCGGATGTGGCTCATCAGGGCCTGGCTCAACAACGAGATAAAAAACAGCGAGCGCTTTCAGGAGATCCTCTTCTCCTGCGCCACATGCGCCAACTGCGTGGAGCACTGCGTATTTACCTTTAGTGACGACTTGGTGAATATCTTCATTGCGGCACGGGAGGAACTGGTCGCCGAGGGGATTATCCCGCCGGCGGTGAGAGACTACCTCAAAAACATCCACGTCAACGGGAACCCGTACAAGGCGCCCGCGGCCGAGCGGGGAAAATGGGCCAAGGGGACCGCGGTGGAGGCCTACAGAGGCCAGGACTATCTCTTTTACGTGGGGTGCGTGGGATCGTACGATGAGCGCGCCGTCAAGATCGCGCGGGCCGTGGGCACGCTCCTGGTGGAGGCCGGCCTTTCCATCGGGATTTTAGGGGAGAAGGAGACCTGCGACGGAAACGAGGTGCGGGCCTTAGGCGAAAGCGGGCTTTTTGAACAGCTTGCCGAGCAAAACATCCAGGCATTCCGGGACCTGGACGTCAAAAAGGTCATCACCCTGGATCCCCATGCCTATAATGCATTCAAAAATGACTATCCGGGCCTGGGCGGGGAGTTCGAGGCCTATCACTATACCCAGGTCCTGGCCCCGTTGATTCAGGGGGACAAGATCCCGCTCAAAGAATCCTCCCTCAAGGTTACCTACCATGATCCATGTTATTTAGGGAGGCACAACCACGAGTATCAGGCCCCCCGGTCCATCCTCAAGGCCATCCCCGGCCTGGAACTGGTGGAGATGGAGAGGCACGGAGAGAACGCCTTCTGCTGCGGGGGCGGGGGAGGGAATTTTTTTACGGATATTTTAGGCGGCGGTGAGGAGAGCCCTGCCCGGCTCAGGGTCAGGGAGGCACTGGATACAGGCGCCGGCATCATCGCAGTGGCCTGTCCCCAGTGCGCCAAGATGTTGGAGGATGCGGTCAAGTCCGAGGAACTGGAAGACCGGTTGAAGGTCATGGATGTGGCGGAGATCGTGAGCGGGTGCCTGGGGGATTGATGATTGACTATTGACTATTGACTATTTTTCCTCGTCTCAAACTCCCACTCGTATGTACTCTTCCCCAAGCTCCTCACATTTCTCGTTCCCAAGCTCCGGCTTGGGAACGCCCCTTCCCGGAAGATCCAGCTTCGACCGGCATCCAGTATCCAGTCCCGCTTTCAGCGGGATCTACGCTTCGCTCCGATAAGTATCCAGCATCCAGTTTCAAGTTTCAAATATGGAGGACACGGTCGTGGCCGATAAGCCGACCTATGAGGAATTGGAACAGAGGGTCAGGGAACTGGAAACCGAGGCTGTCCGGCGGAAGCGGGCCGAGGTGGCGCTCCGCGCGAGCGAGGCAGAGAAGCGTGCCATCCTGGACGCCTCTCTTGACAGGATCCGATATGTGGACAAGGAGATGAAAATCATCTGGGGGAACAAGACAACGGTCCTGGTTCACGGCATGTCTCCGGAAGACCTGGTAGGCAAGACCTGTTATGAGGTTTTTGTCGGGAGGAAAACCCCGTGCGAAGGATGCGCCACCTTAAGGGCCCAACAAACCGGACAGATTGAAAGCGCCGTGATGTATCATCCTAAGATAAAAGGGATTGATAGAGAGACTTACTGGGAGACGTATTGCGTACCTCTCAAGAATGATCAGGGTGAAACAGAAGGCTTTATCCAGATTGGAAGGGATATTACCAGACGGAAGCTGGCCCAAGAACGTATTCATACCCTCAGCCAGGAGCTGCTGAAGGCCCAGGAGAATGAACGGGAGAGGATCTCGCAATATCTCCATGACCATGTGGGTCAGGAGCTTTCTCTCATAAAAATCGAATGTGAAACCTTCTTTGATGGTTATCCCGATGTATCCCCTGAGATCAGCCAACGGCTGGCCAGATTGTCCAAGACCGTCCAGGGGACGATCACTGCGGTGCGCGGGCTGGCCTATGATCTGCGTCCTCCGGGGCTGGATCAGCTCGGGCTTGCCCAGGCAGTCTTTCAGCTCTGTGAGGATTTTTCTGCAAATACCGGCCTGAAGATCGATTTTCAGGCCGCGGGAATGGATGATCTAAGGGTGGACCCTGATATTGAGATCAACCTGTACCGTCTGTTTCAAGAAGCCCTCAACAACATTAAGAAACATGCTGATGCCGACCATGTGATCATCCGGATGGTCGCATCCTATCCCAATATTATCCTCCGCATCGAAGACGACGGCAAAGGGTTTGATGTAGAGGGCAGTCTGCTCAAGGCATCCAGTGAAAAACGGATGGGACTCGGAAGCATGGAGGAGAGGGTCAGCCTTCTTGACGGTAATTTGAGGATCCAGTCGCGCCTTTTGGAGGGCACGAAAATACGTATCGAGATCCCGCTAAAGGAGAAGACCGGTGCCTGAGAAGACATCGATCCTGATCATTGACGACCATCCTCTTTTCAGGGAGGGTCTGAAGGCCATTATCGGACGCGACGCCCGTTTTGAGGTGATCGGAGAGGCAGGAACTGCGCGTGAAGGGCTCCGAATGGCAAAGAAACTAAAGCCGGAGCTGGTATTGCTCGACATCTCCCTCCCCGATCAGAACGGCATTCAGCTAACGCGGGACATAAGGAATCTCCTGCCGGATACGCGGGTCCTGATCGTCAGCATGCACTCCAAGATCGATTATATTGCAGAGGCGTTTCAGGCCGGGGCCACAGGATATGTGGTCAAGGAATCTGCTGCCGAAAGACTTCTCAAGGGGCTTGAATATGTCTTGAGGGGCGACTATTTTTTAGACAGTTCCGTGTCCCAGCAGGTGGTGAAAAAACTGATGGAGTCTCCGGCAAAAGATGAAAAGATCTCGGACGCCGGCTACGGCACATTGAGCCCCAGAGAGCAGGAGGTGATGCGTTTTCTGGCCGAAGGGCTTTCGAGAACGGCTATCGCTGAGAAGCTCTTCATCAGCCCCAAGACCGTGGAAAACCACCGGGCCAACATCATGAACAAACTCGGCCTTCACAGCACCATGGATCTGATCCGCTATTCTGCAAAGCTGGGGCTGATCGACGTGGATCTCTGGAAGGAATAGACATCCACGCGTCCATATTTCCCCTTGCCCATCCGGGAAAACTTCCCTTGTTTTTTAGGCCTTTCCCCTATTAGATTGAACTTCCCCCACTATTGACAATCTCATTAGAAGTATTCATATTTTTATAAAAGCATCCGAGGATCTGGGCAGATATTTGAAAGCTCTGCGTCATGCTGAGGATGTGTGACCTGCAATAGCGGAGGAAATCCCGATGAGTACCGATGTGACCATAAACGATTTAAGTAGATCCGTCGGACCCGAATCCATGACCGAATCATCCATTCATGTCAGGAATGAAAAGGCAAGAAATTATCTGGATATCATCACGTTGATTCGAAGCATCCAGAGATCCGAAGGGAATCCCGATTGCTTTTTGAGGAGAAAGACGGATTGCGACCGGATGGAATGCGCATGGCGGCCGTATTGTCTGGGTAACGAACTGAAAGGATGAAAAAAGGAGGCTTTGCAGCGGCAAGAGAACCGTCTGGGGTAGGTGCCAATCATCATCCATCAATCCACTCAACGCATTCGACGGGAGGGACATATGAACAGGATTCTGGTCGTCGACGACGACACGGCTATCCGGCTCCTTTATGCCGATGAGCTTACCGAGGAAGGTTACGAGGTCATCACAGGAGACGGCGGTTCAGGGCTGATGGAACTGATCGAAAAAAAGAGGCCTGATCTGGTGGTGCTCGATATGTCGCCCGGCGACCATGACGGCCTGGGCCTTTGCCGGGACATCAGAAAGACCTACGATGATCTGCCGGTGATTCTATCCACGGTCTATGCGACCGCCAGGCCCGATGTCAAATCGACGGATAGCGAGCGCTGCAGTTGCAGTAATTCCGACTTGGACGAACTGAAAAGGGCCATCCAGCGGGCCTTTGAAGGCCATAGGCGATGTCCGCCGGAGATGATGTTCAATGATGTTCAGAGACATGGTGCGCCTCTGCAGGCAGAATATGAGTTTTAGAGCGGCAATGGATCAGAATACGGCATTCAATGAAGGGGAAAAGGAGTCTCTGAGATGGCAGCTAATTTTCGAATTTGTGTTCATCGAAACAGCGACAACCTTCACCTGAAGCTGATGGGCGATTTTGACGGATCCTCGGCATGGGAACTCCTCAATATGTTGAAGAAGAGCGCAAGCGGCGTCTACAGGGTCATCATCCATACCGGTTGCCTGAAACATATCTATCCCTTTGGAAGGGATACGTTTCAGGAAAACCTGCGCCACTTGAAAACCGACACGGTTCCTATTCTGTTTACAGGAGAAAACGCAAGCCAGATCGCACCTGAGAAGAGTTCATGCATGTAACCTCCTGGGAAACTCCCCGCCGCCGATGAAAGGGTGTTCACCGGGTAGGGCGGGGTTGTATCAAGAAACCCTTTGCAACCTCATAGAAAGGAGGGCGCCATGAAAAAAGAAATCATGAACTACGAGACCCTTTTAAAGGTGACGCATGGCTGTGTCCTGTCCAGGGACCCTGAAGAATCCACCTTGCTGATTGTCGACGCGGTGAAAAACGCACTGGATATGAAAGGCTGTGCCCTGTTTTTGTTCAACCGCAAAACCCACGAACTGGAGGTGGCGGCATCCATGGGGCTGAGCGACGACTATCTGAACAAAGGCCCGCTCAGCGCTATGCGCTCCATTGCAGGTTCTCTGAAAGATGGTCCTGTTGCGATCTCCGATGTGACGGATGATCCCCGGATCCAATACCCGGAGGCGGCCAAAAAGGAGGGTATCGCCTCAATTCTCTCGGTGCCGATCGTCGTTCGGGATAAACCTATCGGCGTGCTGAGGGTCTACTCGGCCACGAGCTGGGAAGCCTCCCTGGAGGATGTGAATTTTGTTCAGGCTGTAGCCCAGATCGCAGGCATGGCCCTGGAGATGTCCCGCCTGTATAAAGGGCTGAAGGACAGCATCGAGATATTGAAGGATATGCGGGATCCAAAGACCTTTAGATCGAAAGGGTGGACGCCGTATGAGGGGGTTCCCAAGAGTATGGGGAAGGTCAGCCCCATTTCCCAGCAACTTCAGTGAGATCTCCCGGCCATAGGTTTTGTGACAGAAGCAGTAATCGATAACAGGAGTTGGAACCGGGAAGGCGCCGCATTTCTCAATGCGGCGCCTTCACAACGTCAAGCCCCCGATCCGCAGGCCCCCCGAGCGTCATATCACTCCATCCACGATTTCCATCTTCGTTCCACTTCGGTATTGCCGCCAATATCAATCTGATGTAAGTTACAGGGTAATACCCGAATAAATTGCGGCGATGAGCATGACGATCCTTGTTTTCACCGCAAAGGCGCGGAGAACGCAAAGAAAAAGAGATTCCCTCTGCGTCCTTTGCGCCTCTGCGGTGAGATATCATTTCTTGTTGCCGCCCTAATTGGAAGGAACGTATGGATGAGCGGAGACGAGCAATACGCTTTAAAGGGCTGGGGCCACAGGATCAGAGAGGAAAACCGTGGGTTAAGGGAAAAAATCGCCGGGCTTCGAAAGGAGTCCGGGGGCCTGCAGAAAGAGCTTCAGAACACCTGGAAACTGTTGGACCATATTCCGGGCAGTCTTATCCTCGTTCAGCATGAAAAGATCCTCTTTGCCAATGAAACCGCCCGCAGGGAGACAGGATACACCCGGAACGAGCTGCTGTCCATGGAGGTTTCGGATCTGCTGGGTTCCGATTCGGTCTCCTCTGCGCTTTCCATTCATTCGAGAAAAACCGGGAATCCAGCCCCCCTGCATCATCCTGAAACCCCTCTGAAAACCAAAGACGGGCAAATCCTGTCCGCAGAACTCCGGGTAGCCAAAACATTGTACCGGGGGAAAACGACCTTTCTGTTCCATATCATCTCCCTTGATCAGAGAAAGGCGGAGGAAAGACGGCGCAGGCAATCCGCAAAGGCGGAGGCCCTTTTAAGGATGGCCTCCGTGTTCCGGCGGGAACTGGATCTGTGCGACAGCCTCCTAAAGGAGGGTATTTCCCGGAATCAAGGTCCCGGCGCTTATGGGGACGCCGCCCGAAGATCCCTCCAGGGGATCGAGGCGATCCGGCAAAAGGAGACGCTCCTCTCGCAGCATCTTCGCTGTCTGGCCAGGACCGAATATGAGCCATCGGAACTGACCCTCGTGGACCTTAAAGGAGTCATCAATACAGCCGTTGAGATCGCCTCTCCGGGGGCAACCGGAGGATCCCGCCCCGATGCGGACCCCGTCACGATCCATACTTTTCCGAGGTCCCCCTCCAGGGTCTATGGCTGCGGCCGGGAACTGCAGGACGTTTTCGCAAATATTATCCTGAACGCCGTCGAGGCCCTCCCGGACGGGGGAGATGTGTATCTGACGACTGAGGAGCATTCCGGTTTTGCCCATATCTACATCCAGGACAACGGGGTGGGAATGCCCGAAGCGATCATCGGAAAGGTCTTTGATCCCTTTTTCAGCACCAAAGATGGAAGCTGGAGGGGACTCGGCCTGAGCCTCAGCCATGCCATCATTGACCGGCATCAGGGAGAGATCAGCGTCATCAGTCAGGAGGGGAGGGGGAGCACCTTCATTGTCAAACTCCCCCTGGCCCGTGATGTCGCTTCCCTCATAAAGACCGCGGCCCCCAGGAAAGGGTTCAGGGACTCGCATATTCTCATTATCGGAGAGGAGGGGGTCCTTACAGACATATTTTACACCCTGTTCGCAGACAGATGCGGCGGCGTTACCGTGTCCTCCTCATACAAAGAAGGTCTCAGGCTCCTGAGAGATACGCCTGTTGACCTGATCATAGCCGATCAGAAGTCATTCCGCACAGACACGGGCAAGATCATTGGGCGGATGAAAGAGCTGCGGCCGGACCTTCCCGTTGTCCTCATCAATGCAGGGGGGACATCCGACTCACGGGGGACACAGGAAAAAACAGGCGCAGACCTGATCGTGGGCAGACCCTTAGACGTGGACAGGTTCGTGTCGCAGGTGGCCGGGCTGATGGGAGAGGGGGGGGCGCTCGAATGAGCAAAGATCTGGATTCCCCGGCGACGCCGCTGGCCGAAAGAATACGGCCCAAGAGCCTGGACGAGATGGTGGGGCAGGGACACCTCGTGGGTCCAGGGGCCTTTTTGAGCAGGGCACTGAAAAGCGGCCGCATATTTTCAGTCATCTTCTGGGGCCCTCCCGGTTCAGGCAAGACCACCCTGGCCAGACTCATGGGAGAGGCCGCTCAATGCCCCTTCCGCGCCTTCTCTGCGGTCACTTCCGGTCTGAAGGAACTGAGGCAGGTCGTCTTAGAAGCTGAGGCGGAAAGGCATAGGTCCAGCAGACCGACGGTCCTCTTTGTGGATGAAATCCACCGGTTCAACAAGGCTCAGCAGGATGCCTTTCTCCCCCATGTGGAGAGCGGGCTCATCATTCTCATCGGCGCCACCACCCAGAACCCTTCTTTTGAGGTGATCCCGCCGCTCCTCTCGAGGGCCAGGGTCATCGTCCTCCACCCGCTCGAAAGAAACGACCTGGAGACCCTCCTTGTCCGGGCCATCTCGGACAAGGCCCGAGGGCTGGGAGACCTGGATATCCAGGTCTCGTCTGAGGCCATGGACTACCTCGTTGAGCTGGCCCAGGGGGATGCCCGCGTGGCCCTCAACAACCTGGAATCAGCGGTCTCTTTTGTGATGGGGGCAGGGCCGGACGCCCCCGTCCGCCTGGATCTGGAGGGCCTTGAAAAGGCCCTGGACCGAAAGGCCCTCCCCTATGACAGGGACGGCGAGCAGCATTACGACACCATCTCCGCCTTTCACAAGAGCCTCCGGGGGAGCGACGCCCAGGCCTCGGTCTACTGGCTCTACAGGATGCTCATGGCAGGCGAAGACCCGCTCTTCATCTGCCGGCGGATGATCCGATTTGCCTCTGAGGATGTGGGGTTGGCCGATCCCGATGCCCTCCCCATCGCCCTGGCCGCGTTTGAGGCATGGCAGAAGGTGGGCCCTCCTGAGGCCGAGCTGGCATTGGCCGAGGCTGCGGTCTATCTGGCCTCGGCCCCCAAGAGCAACGCCCTGTATCTGACAGAAAAGGCCGTCAAGAAAGAGATCCGGCAATTCGGGTCGCTGCCGGTTCCGCTCCACATCCGGAACGCCCCGACCCGGCTGATGAAGGAACTGGGCTACAGCCGGGGCTATCTCTATCCCCACAACTATCCGGGGGCCTGGGTCAAACAGGACTATCTCCCTGAAAAGCTTATGAACCGGGTCTTTTACCGGCCCACGCAAAGGGGGTTTGAGCAGGAAGTCCGGAGGCGGATGGAGAATCTCCGCAGGGCCGGAGGGGGAGAGAAGGGGAGCGCCGCAAAGGGAAAATAGTGAAACAGATGGCGCCAGCAAAGACAGCTCCAATCCGACAAAAAAAGATCCATAAGCATGTTAAATAACTTAGGGATCTTTTTGGTTGCTGTTGGCGGAGGGAGGGAGATTCGAACTCCCGGAGCATTACGCTCAACGGTTTTCAAGACCGCCGCCATCGACCACTCGGCCATCCCTCCGGCGTCTGGCGAGAGGCGTTGATGCCCGCCCTCTGATCATTTAAAAGTGTAAGACACACCTTGCTTAAAGGCAAGAGAAAAGCGGTGCATCAGGGCGTCTTTTTCAAGAAGGTCTCCACCTTTGCCTCCTTTCGAAGCTTGTCGACCAGTTCCCTGACCTCTTTTTGGATCTTTTCCTGTTTCAGATATTGACCGAACCGTTCCTTGATATCATCAAACGGGACCGTCCTTTCAGGCTTTTTATCGGTAACCTTGATCAGGTGATATCCAAACTGCGTCTTGACGATGTCGCTCACCTCGCCCGGTTTCATGGTAAAGGCTACGTCCTCAAAAGCGGGCACCATCTGCCCCCGCCCGAAATAGCCCAAATCGCCGCCCTTGGAATTGCTCGGGCACTGAGAATTCGCCTTTGCCAATTCAGCAAAATCCTCGCCCTTTTTCAGCTTTTCCTGAATGTCCTTGATCTTTTTGAGGGCTTCGGCCTGTTCAGATTCCTTTGCGTCTGGGTTTACCTTTATCAGGATATGGCTGGCCTGAACCTGTTCGGGCTGCTTGAACATATGGGGGTGGTTGTCATAATAGTCCTTGATCTCCTTTTCGGGGACCGTTGTCTTATCCACAAATTTGTCGACAACAAATTTTTCTGTGGCCAGTGCCTTTTCGATGTCAGACTTCATCTGGCCCTCAGAAAGATTCATTTCCTTCAGTGCCTTTTTGTAATCCTCATCATTCGGGAATCGTTTTTTCCATTGCTCAAGTCGTGCATCAACTGTCTTTTCATCAATCCGGATACCCGTTTTCTTGCTCTCCTGGTACAAGAGCTCACTCCCTATGAGTTGATTGAGCACCCCCTCCTTCATTTGCGCATCATCGGCCGTTTTCCCCATCTTCGAAAACTGCTGCTTTGCGAAGCCTAATGCCCGGTCAAAATCTACTTGAGTGATCGGGGTCCCGTTCACCATAGCCACATTGTCCCCCCGGCCAGATACGGGATCTTGGACTGCTGAGGCCTTTTCGTCTGCTGCAGATGCCTGCCATCCTACCGTGATGAAGGCAAATGCAACCACCATCGCCTTCATCCATGTCTTCTGTCTACCTTGCATTGATGTCTCCTTTCCTGGTGAAAAGAAAAAAAGCGCCTTTAGGGGCCTGCCTTCTTTCTATGTTGGGTGAAATTAACCCCAAAATTTAGCACATTTCCAGATTGGTTAGCAAGGGATATATCCGAAAAGCACAAAATAGCCCCCGAACCTCCCACTTCACATTTTATTTGAAAGCTGCTAACGTTATTCGGAACCGTTTACACGGCCAGGTTTCAGTTGAAAACTGAAACCCGTGAACGGTTACCGCAATTCAAATGTTTCCCGCGGGATGTGGGGGTTCACAGGTTTGCGACAGGGTTACATGATGGACAAGCCTATCGCCAAATGCAAAAAAGAGCGTCTCCTCAATGGGTTGGGGAAGCTCAATTCCTTGATGGTGGCGTTCTCGGGCGGCGTTGACAGCGCATTCCTCCTGGCCGCGGCCCGGGAAGCCCTGGGGGAGAAGGTGACGGCGGCTACGGCGGTTTCCCCGATTCACCCCCGGCGCGAACAGGATGAGGCCGTCAGGTTTGCGAGAGACAGAGGGATTGAGCATTTTCTGTTTAAAACAAATGAGATGGAGATCCCGGAATTCATAGCCAATGGCATTGACAGATGCTATCATTGCAAGGAAGCGCTCTCCGGAAGACTCCTTCAAATCGCCAGGGAGAAGGCGATGGACCATGTGGCACACGGCGCTAATGTAGATGATCTCGAAGATTATCGTCCCGGGCTCAGGGCTGCCAGGGAAGCCGGGATTATCGCCCCGTTGATCGACGCACGCTTGTGTAAGGAGGAGATCCGTTTTCTGGCGAAAGAAATGGGCCTTTCCGAATGGGACAAGCCTGCCATGGCGTGTCTCGCCAGCAGATTTCCTTATGGATGCCCTATTACCGAAAAGGGGCTCGGAATGGTTGAAGCGGCTGAAGCATTCCTTTCGGCTGAGGGGTTCAGGGGCGTACGGGTCAGGCATCACGGGCCTGTTGCGAGGGTAGAGGTGGACTCTTCAGAGATAAATAAGATAGTAAGCCAGGACACAAGGAAGGCCATTGTGGAGAGGCTCCGAAGGATCGGTTTTGATCATATTGCCCTGGATTTGGAGGGCCATGTGTCCGGGAAAATGAACCGGGAGATTGAAGAATTCAGGGATTGAGGAATTCAGTGCTTGGGGGATTGAGGGTGAATGATGATATTGGGCCTTGATGTGGGGGGGACGCAGACCGATGCCGTTCTAATTGATGAAGGCCGGGTTGTTGCTGCCGCCAAAACCCCGACGACCGAGGACCTCTTGGCAACACTCAGGATCGCCCTCGAAAACACCCTGGGTGATCTTGATCCGGGGAAACTGGTACGGATGGCGTTTTCGACCACCATGGCGACCAATGCCATTGTGGAGGACCGCCTGGATGACGCCGGCATGATCGTATCGGCAGGGCCTGGGATGGATCCGGGATGGTTTTCCGTAGGGCCGTCGTACCACGTGGTGGATGGGTGCCTGGACCACCAGGGCTTTGAGGCAAAACCCCTGGACCGGCCCGCTGTCATGGACGCCGCCTCCCGCATCCTCAGAGACAACATAAAGGTCGTGGGCGTAGTCAGCAAATTCTCCGTCCGGAACCCCTCGCACGAACTCCGCATGGGAGAGTGGGTGGGGCCTTCTTTTTCTCATGTGGCCATGGGCCACCGGGTTTCGGGGGCGCTCAATTTTCCCCGCCGGATCACGACAACCTATCTGAATGCAGCGCTCTACGGCATCCACAGAAAATTTTCGGACGCCCTTGTTCGTATTCTGGAAGAGAAACGGCTGTTCGGGCCCCGCTATCTCCTGAAACCGGACGGGGGAACCATCGACTTAGACAGGAGCATCAACTGGCCTGCCCGCACCGCACAGTCAGGCCCGGCAGCGAGTGTCATGGGGGCCCTGGCCCTGGACAGGTGCGAAGGCACGACACTGGTTCTCGACGTGGGGGGCACCACCACCGACATGTCGGTGGTCCTTGACGGTACGCCGCTCCTCAAGCCCCTCGGCATTCGATTGGGGCCATTTCAGACCCTGATCCGCTCCCTGATGACCCATTCCCTGGGGCTTGGCGGGGACAGCGAGGTCGGCATGCGGGAAGAGGGGAGATTGAAGATCGGCCCGGCCCGCAAGGGGACCCCTGCGGCCCTGGGCGGCCCGGCGCCTACCCCCACGGATGCGATGATCACCCTTGGTTTATTGGAGATCGGAAAGAGAGATGCCGCCAGGGCGGCCATGGAAAAGGTGGGGGGACCTGCGGGGTGGGATGCGGCCGCTACAGCCGAGAGGGTGTTGCAGCATATGGCCGAGATGATCGCCGCATCGGCAAGGGCCTTTGTCCACGAAATCAACGAACGACCGGTCTATACCATCCATGAGGTCCTCGCGGATCAACGGGTCGAACCCACGTCGGTCCTTATTATCGGCGGCCCTGCACCCCAGATGGCCGGGTATATCGGGAAGGCCTTCGGTCTGCCGTGCCGGTTCCCCCTCCATTACGGCGTGGCGAATGCCGTGGGTGCGGCCGTGGCCAGGGTCACTTCAGAGATCACGTTGCAGGCCGATACCCAGAGGGGATCGGTCATTATTCCTGAGGCAGATGTGGAAAACGACATCGACGCCGGCTTCACCATGGAACAGGCCATTGCCCTGGGCCGGGCGGTCCTTTGCCGGCAGGCTGCAGGAATGGGGGCCGATGAAAAGGGTCTGGAGATCTCCATCACCGAAAAACAGGCGTTTGCCATGATCCGGGGCTGCGCAAGGACCGGCCGGAATATCCGCCTCAAGATGGGCATTACTCCGGGGCTCATCCCGGAATGGAAGAGGGGGGGCTGAACATGCTCCATGCCGCGCGTCGAACAGGTCTGGTCTTTTTTCCCGCCTTTGACTGGGCGATCAGCCCGTCCCACCCGGAACGGGAGGAGCGCCTCCTGTATACCCAGGACCAGGTCCTGGAAGAGGGGCTTCTGGATATCGATGGGATTGTTGAATACCGGGTCCGTCCCGCCGGCTTTGAGGACATCCAGCGCGTCCACTTCTGCGTGCCCGACGAGGCCGCGGTCGCCACGGAGAGCCATCTGATTTCTGCGGGCGGGTGTCTGGTGGCCGCCGACGCGGTGCTAAAGGGGGAGGTGGAGAGCGCCTTCGCCTTGGTGCGGCCCCCCGGTCACCATGCCATGCGGGTGGTCCACGGCAACCGGGGTTTTTGCAATATCAACAACGAGGCGGTCATGATCGAATACGTTAGGGAAAAATATGGGATCCGAAGGGTCGCCGTTGTGGATACGGACTGCCACCACGGCGACGGGTCCCAGGACATCTACTGGCACGACCCCAACACCCTGTTTATCTCCATCCACCAGGACGGTCGCACCCTCTATCCGGGATCGGGTTTTCCCCATGAGGCAGGCGGTCCCAATGCACAGGGTATGACCGTCAACATCCCTCTCCCCCCGCAGACCGGAGAAGAGGGCTTTCTGTATGTGATGGAAGAGCTGGTGATGCCCCTCTTGGAGAAATTCGCGCCTGAGTTGGTGATCAATTCTGCGGGACAGGACAACCATTTCAATGACCCCATCACCAACATGAATTTCTCGGCCCGGGGATATGCGGCCCTCAATGCCCGTCTCAAGCCGGACATCGCCGTTCTGGAAGGGGGATATGCCGTGGAAAACGCCCTCCCCTATGTGAATGTAGGGATCATCATGGCCATGGCCGGGATGGACACATCCTGTGTAAAGGAACCCAACTACGACAGGGACTACCGACCCCAGCCCGCTGAGATCACCCGGTATATTGAAGATCTGGTCGGCCGGCTCAGGGGCCTTTTCTTAGGGGGCCGTCTGGAAACGGTCCCCTGCGAGGAGGGGGGCATCATCGAGAGGAGCAGGGACATTTACTACGACACGGACAACATCCATGAGCATCAGCACGAGAAGATCCGCTGCTGCAAGGAGTGCCCGGGGGCCCTCTCCATCGCGTCCACCTCCAACCGGGGCCAGCATATCATGGCGGTTCATGTTCCTCTGGGGGCGTGCAGGGCCTGCCGGGAAACCGGGTCTGCCTGGTTCGAGGAAGGGATCCGGGGGGCTTTCACTCACGTATACCTGCAGGATCGGGTGCGGGGCGTGTACGAGAGGACGTGAGAGCAGACAGAAGTGTCTAAAGTGCCTAATGTTAAGGAACTGGTGTCCTGCTGATGAGGGCGATATGCATGATCAGAACTAAATTGCAGACGTGATGGCGGTGTCATGAACAACAGTAACGACTGGGGCAGCGATCCCTCTGTGAGGGCCATGCGCCGGCTGTTTGGCCGGATGGAGTCGGGCCAGAAAGAGCTTTTGCAAAGGCTTGAGATATCGCCTCATGACGGCAGGCTCAGGGCCTGCCGTGAGGATGCCAGGGACCTCTTTGAGCGGGTGCTTTCCCGGTCTGCCGCAGGTCGGGGACAGAATGAAGGAGATGCCGCCGCCCTCTATACCCACTGCCTGATCCGGGCACTGAAACAGAATGGCGTGCCAATGCCCACAATGGCGGTTACGGAGGACAATACGTTCGAGAAACTGTTCCGGGAGGCCATGGAATGATCCGGTTGAGGCTGTTTGGCCGTTGCCGAATCTACCACGATCCGGTAAGCCCGGTCCTTCGGGCACCTGCCCAGATCGGCTGGGATGCCTGGTTCAGGACCATTGATCTGGTAACGCCCCGGCGCCTGAAGGGGAAGGAACTTCTCATGAGGACACGGGGCTGGTGGACGGTTGAGCCTTCCCTGGTGGCCGAGATAGTCGAGTCGCGTGGTCGTCTGTTTGTGGGCGATCAGGGCGAACTCATGGTGGAATTTGAAAACGAAAGAGAGGCTGAAGCCCTCTCTGCCGATCTGTTGGATCGGTTTGGCGATCAGGTGCTTCTTGCGCCTTGAGTTAGAAAAACCGCCGCTCTAAAATCGGGATTCTTTTTTGATCACACAAAGCCACAAAGCCCACAAGGGAAAAGACCCGGGAAGCATCTGGTTAAAACCTTCGTGTCTTTGCCTGCCCCGTGAAACCATCACCTTTTGTTGTTTCACTGGGGTGTCTCCGTGTGAGTCCCGCCTAGGCGGGATTGGTTCCGGCTCTTTTGGATCAGGCTATTGGAAGGGAGAGGGAGGTTTTAGAAATGATGCAGGAGATGTTTGTGGAGAGAGAGGAGTACGTTGAGATGGCCGGGCTCCTTGACACATGGACAGAGGATCCGGGGAATGTCAAGCCGGCATTTATCAAACTGAGGGACGACCTCTCAAAAAAGGAGAGGGCAATTTTTTATTTTAAATCGCGACCGGGCATCAGCCATTCCTTTAGGGCATATGTGCCAAAAATCGGCGATACAGCGGATCGGCTCCTTGTCATGGTGGATATTGTTGACGATGACCCGGAAAACAGATGGCTCTCAGTGTGTTTTTACGGGGATATGATTACGGATCCGGACGAGGCCGGGGATCTGGTCCCGGGAGGTCTGCTGGGAGAAGACGGCTACTGTTTTGATCTGTATGAATATGATGATACAGCGATTTCATATCTGAAGGAGCGGATCGAGGAGGCGCACAGGAACAGTCTGACCCACTGAATTGGCCAAGGGGGAACAGGTCTGTAAAAACAGGATGCCCGATCGGGCATCCTGTCTAAAAAAGGGACCTGCCTATTTCAAAAGATCCGCTGACATGGGTTCCTCGCGATAGGTGCTCTTGATCAGGTTATTGATGAATCCCTCCATGTCCTTGACCGCATCGGCGCTGATGCTGAATGTGTCGATGCCCGATCGATCTTTCACGAGCCTCAGACCATATTCAAGCCGCTTTGCCAATTGAAAAGTTAGAGGACCGGGCTCCTGGCCGGTCCGGATGGCCTGGCCGATAATCTCATCCACTGCGCTTTCATCAAACGCCAGCGTTACCTCAAGCTTTTCCATGAGCGAGGCCTCTTCTATCTTGACCTGATCGTACATGTCGCTGAAATCTTCAATAGCCGTATCGATCTCTGTGATGTTGATCAGGTACAACTCGGCGATAAGGTCCATCCTCTCCGGATAAATATCCAGCCCGCACCGTTTGCTGAGACTCTCTGTCCGTTCTGAAAGGTATCGTTTGATTCTTTCGCGCTCATTCTGTCTCCCCTTTTCATAACGTTCCGCCCGTTTTGGATCATCAGGGTTGCCCAGCAGCATCTTGAGCTGGGCCTCCGGTTGCTCCACGATGTCTCGTGTTACCAGGAATTTTCGGATAGGCGATGAGGGAAGTTTCTTTTCAAACGGGATCAGGACCTTTTCCATGGCGCTCACCAGGCCCCTTGCCCCGGTCTTTTCCTCAGCAGCCATCTCCGCAATCCGCGACAATGCGTCGTCTTCAAACTTGATGTCGATGCCGTAGGCCCTGAAATCGATCCGCTTGCTGAGAATGATGGGGTTATTGGGATTTCTGAGGATCTCTAAGAGGTCTTCCTTGGTGAGTTCATCGAAAACCACCACCACCGGAAGACGGCCTACAAACTCGGACTCAAAACCGAATTCGATCAGGTCCTGGGCCCGCACCTCCTTGAGGATCTCCCAGGGGATCTCGGCCGGTCTCACATCGGCCTCGAATCCGATCCCCTGTTTCTGGAGTCGTTTTTTGATAATCTCCGCCAGGTCGCCAAAGGCGCCGCTCATGATAAAGAGGATATTCCTGGTGTTGACTACCTTCTTTTCCCGCTTCCCGGTACGCCGGTAATGTTCAATGGCCTGGATCTGGGATATGGGATCGTGGGGGACCTTGAGGTCCACATCGGTCTCCTCCATCGGCTTGAGGAGGGCCCTTTGTACACCGGTCCTGGAAATGTCGTGGCCAATCAGATTCTGCGAAGATGCAATCTTGTCAACCTCATCGATATAGATAATCCCGTTTTCCGCCAGGTTGATATTTTCATTGGCCTCGTAAACGAGGTCCCGAACCAGATCTTCCACATCCCCGCCCACGTAGCCGGTTTCGCTGAATTTTGTGGCGTCCCCCTTGACAAAAGGGACACCCAGTTTCTGGGCGATCAGTTTGATGATGTAGGTTTTCCCGACGCCGGTGGGACCGATCATGAGGACATTGTTTTTGATCATGCCGACGCCGGACCTTTTCTTTTCGCCCGCATCCCTCTCGCTGATAAACTTGATCCTGTTGAAGTGGGTGCAGACCTTGGTAGCCAGGACCCCTTTGACCTGGTCCTGTTTCACCACGAAGCCGTCTAAGTAGGACTCCAGTTCCTCGGGCATCATATTGAAATGGGGCGCTGCCTCTCCGGCTCCGCCTCGGTCCTGGCCGTCGGTCAGGGCCTCATCCTTGTTGGGGACTATAAACGGGGAGATGATTTTGATCCGGTTGCCATATTTTTTGGTGAGATAGTCGCTCAGTTCTTTTTCGAGTTCGCGCTGATTCGGGATCCTTCCGGTATCGCCTCTTTCTGTTCCAAATACGCCTTCTTTTTCCATACTGTTTAGACTCCTTATAAATCAGCAGTTCTAAAGATGGATGTCTCTAAAAATAGCCCATAATTAGAATTGCTGACTTGTAATCCATAAAAATATGATAAATCGTAACACGTTAGGCATGTGAAAAACGCCAGGTGGGGGTCTCTTTCCCAAAGGACGCAACAAAGGATTTAACAGACCGTGGAACGCCCCTGTGGTCTTAAATACGCTTCGGAACAGGCAGGGACGACAGAGGCTTCAACCGAGATCAACTCCTGGCTTCCGG
>CAYPDL010000026.1:0-22192 GCA_964409475.1 uncultured Desulfobacteraceae bacterium
CGATATTCGATATTCGGATTTTGCCTGAAGGGGGTTTCCGTTCAGGCACTAATTAGACGTCTCAAAATTTCTACAACTTGTTGCGATCATAATTCTTTTGGCATCCATTTACCCCATCATTCCAGTATTCCAAAATTCCACTTTTTCAATTGGGGCAAAGCCCCAGTTCCGAAACTGTCTACAATAATTCGCAATCCCTAAACCCCTGAATTCATGTAAAAAGGACTTTTTACATGGGCGTCAAGGTTCCATCATCAATCTTTAGTGGAAACACCAGCCCGTTCGTCGATCTTCCTTTCATGAAGAAACTTCCTTTTGGAGGCGTCCTCAATCTTGTACAAAAGGTCGTCGATGGCCATCGGCTTCATGAGATAGTCAAAAGCCCCCAGCTCCATCCCCTGGATCGCTACCTCCACATTGGCATGGCCGGTCAGCATGATGACCTCGGTCAGCGGATGTCGTTCCTTGATTTTCCTCAGCGTCCCGATGCCGTCCATCCCCGGCATTTTTACATCCAGCACGACCACGTCTATGGGATGCTTCTCCAGAAAATCAAGGGCCGCCTCGCCGCTCTCCACAGATGAGGCGTTGACGTTTCGTTTGTTTATCCGTTTGGCCAAGGTGTTCACAAACTCCGCCTCATCGTCCACCAATAATACGCTAACGCCTTTCAATGGATCCACCCTCCCTTAATCGATAGGTCTCTCGAATTTTCTCTACCAGTTCTTCCAACTCACATGGTTTGGTCAGATAACCGGAGGCCCCCAGGGCTATGCCCTCTCTGGCTGCCTGGGCCGATCCGTGCCCTGTCAGCATGACGACCTTGAGGCGCGGATCCATCTTCTTGAAGATCTTGAGCACCTCGATGCCGTCCATGTCCTCCATCTTGAGATCGAGTACGGCTACATCAAAATCCTGGCCTCTGAGGGCCTGGATGCCTTCAGAACCGCTGTAGGCCTTGGTCACATCCATGTTCCTGCGCATAAGTCTGTTTGCCAGGACATTCACATAGGCCGCTTCATCGTCCACAAGAAGAAGTTTGATACGCTCAGGCATGTTCTTTATCCTTCTAACCCCGCCGTGTGGTTATCTCCTTGAGACGCGCCTCGATGATCTTGTCTTCGTGCTGTCTCTTTTTGGCTGCTGCCTCCTGGACCTTCCCCAGGAGCACATCCACATCGCACGGCTTCATAAGGTAGTCAAAGGCGCCCAGTTTCATCCCTTCTATGGCAGACTCCACTGTAGCGTGTCCGGTGAGCATGACAATCTCAACCAGAGGATAGAGGCGTTTTATCTCCCTCAAGGCGTCTATGCCGTCCATCCCAGGCATCTTGACGTCAAGAATCACCACCTCAACTGCCTGATTCCCTGCCAGGGCATCCAGTGCCTCCTTTCCGCTGAACGCGGTTGTAACATCCAGGTCCCTCTTTGTGAGACGCTTTGTCATGGTCTCCACAAAGGGGACCTCGTCGTCCACCAGCATGACCTTTGCCATCGCCATAAGCTATTCTCCTTTCCCGTTTAAAGACCCTTGGGCCCTAATTTTTTCCAGAGGCATTTTTATGCGGAATGTGGTTCCCACGCCTACTGTGCTTGCCACCTCTATCTCTCCGCCGAGTTTCTTGACTATGCCGTAACATATGGACAGCCCCAGACCCGTTCCTTTGCCGACGGGTTTGGTGGTAAAGAATGGGTCGAATATGCGTCCCAGGTTTGCGGCAGGTATGCCCGGGCCGTTATCGGCTACCTCTATAACCAGGTTCCCTTCCTCCTCCCTGCTGCCAATTTCAAGGGATCCCCCCTGCTTTTCCATTGCGTCGAGTGCGTTGTTGATCAGATTGAGGAGCACCTGCTGGAGTTCTGCCTGCGACAGCCTCACCTTGGGAAGATCATCTGTAAGATTGAGTTTGATCGCCACGTTGCTGTATTTTGCCCTCTGGGCTGAAAGCGCCACGATATCCTCAATCACTTCGTCTATATCGAGCTCTTGGACCCTTTCATCCGTCTTCCGCGCGAAGCTCAAGAGCTTGTGTGTAATTTCCTTGCAGCGTTTGCCCTGGGTACTTATCTGTGCCAGGGCGCGCCTGAATTCCTTCAGATTGGCTCCGTCCTTGAAATCCTCTTCTTCCAGGAGGTCTCCTATCCACCCCGCCTCTTCCACCATGATTGCCACTGGGTTATTAATCTCATGGGCTATGCCGGCCGCCAGTTCACCCACCGAGGCAAGTTTTCCTGTCTCCACCACCTGTTCGTTCATCATGTGTTTTTCCCGGTCGGCCCTGGCGATTCGGCCAACCATCCTTCTTGACAGAAGAAATGCCGTTGTCAGTATGGATAGAAGGCCCAACGCCAGCACCACCATGGTCACGCGCAGGGCCCTCTCAAAATCTGAAAAGGCGTCCGAGATCTTCTGCTGATATACCAGGAGCCAGTCTCCACCTTTGAGAAAGGCCGTCACATAGATGTTTTTCACCCCGGATTCATCCGTCCATTCAAAGGCGCTGACCTGGCCCTCAGGGACATTCTCCTTTTTCAGGATCGCGGCATAGGGCTCATCGGCGGGATGCACAGGGTACGAGGGTTTGGTCTGGAGTTCGCCTTTTCTGTTGATGATGAAGGCGAAGCCTGTCTGGCCGATCCGGATCTGTTCCACCAGGCTGTTGAACGCCACAAAATCAATGGTCCCTCTTAAAATCCATGGATCTCCCAGCCAGTTTTCCCTGACCGCCACGATAAAATGGGGAAGGCCCCTTAGCCCTGAAAAGACATCGCTGATGTAAGATTCCTTTTTCATCGCGCTCTTGAACCAGTCTGCGTTCCCATAGGATGCCTTTACCAGTTGAAACGGGCCTGCGTAGCTGATCTGAATTCCCCTCGCATTGATGACTCCAAGATCCACGAAAAAGGGCCCGTAGCACTGTTGCAGCATCCCCAGCCTGTCTTTCAGAAACTCCTCGTTGGCAAGTTCTTCGTAACTGAAGGTCTTGGCAAGAAAGCTGAGGTTCCCCAGCTTCTCCTTCAGAAATGCATCGATATTCTGCTTGTGCTTTTTGACCAACCCTTCGAGATGGGCAATGACCTTTTCGCGGTGAGATGAGTAAAACTGCTGCAGAAGGATGGCGGTGACGACGAAATAGGGGATGAATGACACGAGAATGATCGTCAGCACCATGTTACGGGTGAGGGAACGGTAATACCTCTGGCCTTCGTGATTCCGAATCGCTTGACCTGTCTTGTCTTTCAATGTCATTCTCTCTCCACGGGTCATCCCTGCCATGCGAACGAGTCGCCGGCCTCAATCTGTTTGTCAGCAAGGAACGTGCCGGAAAAGTGACGGCGACCGAAACCATAACTCACTGCAATAATTCTGTCAATGTCAATCAATCAGATTGAAGGGGTTGGAGTGGAAAAAAGGGATGTCAGGCTTTTTTACATCCTGTAAAGGAGGGGAAGGATGACGCAAATCAGGAGCCCTTAACAGAGGTTTCGAATTTGATTCCGTACTTTTCGATCTTGGAGTGGAGCGTGGGCCTGGATAGTCCCAGGAGCCTGGCGGTGCGGCTGCGATTTCCCCCGTTAAGATTGAGGGCCTCTTCGAGGACAATTGCCGTAAAGGTATCCATGATTGAATCAAAGAGAGGATCGTTTTTCTGTGAAGTAAGCATACGGCGAACCCACTGCCGAATGCGCTCCCCATTTTCTTCCGGCTCTCCTGCCCTGCCTGTATCCCTCGCCTCGAAGACCTGTGAGATATCCTCCGGCGAGACAGGCGCCCCACGATTGAAGATCAAGGCCTTGTGGATGGTGTTCCCCAACTCGCGGATGTTGCCCGGCCAGGCGTGGGCCTTGAGGATGGTGAGGGCTTCTTTGGAGATTCCGGGGTTGTCCATTCCGATCTCACGGGAAAACCGCGCAAGAAAGTAATCGACAAGGGAGGGGATATCCTCGGCCCTGTCCCGCAGGGCCGGCAAATGGATGGTCACCACCTTGAGGCGATAGTATAGGTCCCCGCGAAATCGACCCTGTTCCAGGGCGGCCTCCAGATCCCGGTTGGTGGCGGCGATGATGCGGACATCTACCGGAATGGTTTCGCGCCCCCCAAGGCGTTCTATGCTTTTCTCCTGGAGCAGCCTGAGTATCTTGGCCTGGATGCCCGGGGACATATCCCCGATCTCATCGAGAAAGACCGTGCCGTTGCCGGCCTGTTCGATCTTTCCCACCCTGCGGTGAGCGGCGCCGGTAAACGCCCCTTTCTCGTAGCCGAACAGCTCGCTTTCCAGAAGGTTTTCAGGGATGGCCACGCAGTTGATGACTAAGAAGGGCCTGTTCGCCCGAAGGCTGTGCTGATACACGGCCCTGGCCGCCAGTTCCTTACCGGTCCCGGATTCGCCGCGAATCAGCACGGTGGCGTCGGTGGGAGAAACCCTGCCGATGGCCTTGTAGACCTCCTGCATGGGCCTGCTCCGGCCGATGATGGCGTCCCTGGGCGTCGCCTCCGGGACTGCGTTCATGGCCACGGGCGAGCGCATGAATCGGCCCGCGTCCAGGGCCTGCCGGATCACCTTCAACATCTCGGGGATATCGAAGGGTTTTAGAATGTAATCGAAGGCCCCTAACTTGGTAGCCTCTATGGCCGTATCCGTGGTCCCATAGGCGGTCATGATGATCACCGGCAGTTTGGGCTCTTGTGCATGGATGGCCTTAAAGACCTCCAGGCCATTCATTCCCGGCAGACGCATGTCGAGGATGACGAGGTCCAGCGACCCCTCCCCAAAGACCCTGAGACCCATCTCCCCGGACGGGGCGGTGCGCACCTCATAGCCTTCCTCGGCCAGCAGCCTCTCAAAACTGATGCGGAGCTGATCATCGTCATCAATAATCAGTATGGTGCTCACGGGCCTGGTCATTGGTCGTTAGTCACTGGTCATTAGTCGTTAGTCATTGCTCACTGGTCGTTAGTCACTGGGCGATGGGCATTCTTGGAATCAGTCTTTCCTAACCTTCCTCCATTTTTCACTTCTCACTTTTCATTCCTCACTGTCTCCCGCCGGCAGGCTGATGGTGAATGTGGCGCCGCTCCCTTCCCTGGAATGGACCTCCAGCCTTCCCCCATGTTCTTCCACAATGCGCCTGACAATGCTGAGACCCAGGCCCGTTCCCTCTTCTTTGGTGGTGAAGAACGGCTCGAAAACCTTTGACAGGAGGGGTTCCGGGATCCCAGGCCCTGTGTCAGAGACCTCAATGAGCATGACCCGCCCGTCTTTCCCGTCCACGACCTCCTCCCGGATCAGGATCGATCCATCCCCGTCCATGGCCTCACATGCATTCACGACGAGATTGACCAGGACCTCGGTCAATTGTTCTATGTCCCCCTGGATGTTAGGGATCGAGCCCTTGCTCTCGGTCTTGACGGTAACCCCGAAGGATTTGATCCGGTGGTGCAGCAGTTGCAGGGTCCGGTCCACTACCATGGTAGGGTTGATCGCCTGCATCTTGAGCTTGGGAGGCCGAGAAAACTCAAGAAAATTTTCCACCAGGGCGTCTATGTGGCGGATCTCCTCGGAAATGACCGAGAAGTCTTCTTCCTGGCTCCTGGAAAGCGTACGGCCCCGACCCAGGGAAAACAAACGCATTTTTACAGACGTAAGGGGATTGCGGATGCTGTGGGCCATGCCCGCGGCCAGCTTGCCCACCAGGGCCATTTTTTCGGCCTGGAGCAGATTTTCCCGGCTCCTGGCCAGGGCCACCTGGGTTTGATCCGCGTCCTCCATAAGGCCCCGGACGCTTCGGGTGAGGGCCTTCACCTCATTGTCCGATCCATCCAGCCCCCCCTCGGGGCGGGTTTCCGACGCCAGCATCCGGAGAGGCCTCAGGATCTGGTTGACCAGGACAAAGGCCAAGACAATTCCCAGAAGGAGGGCCACGCCCATGACCGCCACGGCAATGACGCGAAGCTCCCCTGCCTCTGCACGGCTTCTGCTCCGCACTTCAGACATCTTCTGCAGGGTCAGGTTGTTGAACTGTTCACACCGGTTCAGAAGGCTGAAAAACCGGTCCCGAACCTCCTTGTGCAGTCTGGCGGCCGGAGGGTGATTTCCTGTCCGGTAATTCTCTATGACCTGATCCTTGATGTGAAGGTAGTCGTTGTATTCCGACTCGATGGTATCAAGTGCCGTTTTCTCCTGCGGCGCCGCCACAAGGAGCCGGACGTGCTCCAGACGTTCTCTGAAAATCTGCCGGTATTCCCCCATTTGTCGAAGCCAGTCGGGATCTCCGTCCAGGAGAAAATAGGTGAGAAAGCCCTTCTGGTTGGCCAGGGCGTTCTCAAGGGTCAGGGCTGCACGGAAGGTCGCCATATTCCTGTCCACGATATGGGAGAGGAGGTGCTGCATCCGGTAGGTGTACCACACCATCACCCCGCCTCCCCCCATCGTGATGGCCACGAGGCAGGCCAGGATGAGGTAAATACGAATTCGCAGATTGATACCTCTCCACATGGCTGCTTTTTCGCCTTTGCAGCGTCCCTCCAGTCTATGATGGGAGGGTATCTTAGGGGTGGCCCTTTCTTCTGTCAAGGAATTTGATTGGTTACCTGTTCGAGCGATAAGGCGTTATCCAGAGGAATTGCCCAAGGCCGGCCGATGTTTCCTGCCCAGGATCTCCATCACGATCCTTTTCAGGGCCTCTATACTCTTCCCCTCCTTTTCCACAAAGGTGACATCGGACGGCCCCTTCTTCTGATATGCATAATCAGTTGAGAAAGAATGTATGACTACCGGCAGGTTGGGGATTCGGTCAGATAGCTGCGCCAGGAGTTCCTCCTGGGAGGCATCAGGCATGTCCGGATCGATGATGACAAGATCAATGGACTCGTTCTGGTAAACCCGTTCGAGGACCTCTCTCGCGTTCTTAGCCAGATCCACCTGGAACCCCTCTGCCGTCATTTCCCGCTTCAGGAAGTCCCTGACATGGGGGTTTCGGTCTGCCGCCAGTATTGTGAATCTCCTGTTTGGGGAATTTGTGTCCATGCATATCCCCTTTCTTTTCTGATAAGCGCTCATCACAAGGTCCCTTCGGCCCCGGGTGTGAAAAAGGAAGCGGGTTATCCGTTATCAGTTAATGGTTATCAGGAAGGACCATAAACCGACACCCGACAACAAATAACCGATAACTGCCCGTGACCGCATTTTCCTGGTAAATACCTATGGCGGCCACTGCCTCCATCATGTGATCGGCCTATCCGCCCTTCTCTCCCAGGGGTTGTTTAACCGCCCCGCCCTCTCGTGAGGGCCGAAGACGATCCGCCAGCCTAAACCCAAGGACAGCAAACTATGTGCCAAAAACCCTTGAGCCTTGGCTATGGATATAACTAGTTGAATATAATATGCAACATCCCTGCACAAGGCCGGTCTCCCGCCCATGGAATGGTGGATCCGTGTCAGGGGATTTTACAACCTGTAAAGGGTATGGAAGCAGTATGCGAGATCGGACAAACCGGACGGATTCCTCTGGTTAGGGGGCGGGAGGCATCCTTGGATGACAGGGGGCCGCAGGGGAAAAAGAAGCCGCGGCCTCTTGGGGTCGCGGCTTCTTGCGTCGATGAATCGCGGGTTCATTTGATTATGATGGGCATGCCCATCAATGGCCAGAGGATATAGACGGCAAACCCTACCACCACCATCAGCATGATACTTGCCGGGATTCCATGCGTGAAGAACTCGCCGCTGGTGAACTGCTTGGATTCGTAGGCGATGGCATTGGGCGCGGCCCCGACCAGCAGAAGGAAGGGCATGCCCGCGGCCGCAAGCGAGGCAAACACGATCACGTCCGGAGACACACCGAGGTACGGGGCGATGACCAGGGCCACGGGCAGGGAAATGGCAATGGCGGCCACGTTCATAATGAAGTTGGTCATGATCAGGACAAAGAAGGTGATGCCCATGACAAAAACGAACCAATGGGCCTCCTTAAACATGGCCAGCCAGTTGATGGCCAACCACTGGGCCGCCCCCGTCTGCCAGAGGCAGAATCCGATGCTCATGGCGCCTCCGAAGAGCAGAATGATGTTCCAGGGGATGCTTTCCAGATCGTTGATATCCAGAATGCGCAGAACAAAGAAGAGGACGGTCGAAATAAGAATAATGGCAGATTTGTCGATGGGTTGAAGGGCCGGGATAAAGGACCTGAGAGACATGGCCGCGATCATGGCAAAGACAATGAGGCCGGCCAGGATTTCTTTTGATGACAAGGGCCCCAGTTGGGCGCTGAGTCCTCTGGCCCTTTCCCTGAGCCCGGGGATCACCTTTTTTTCCGGTTTGAAGAAGACCATGAAGAACCCCCAAAGCAGGAAGACCATGATCCAGCCAACGGGAAACATATAATAGGTCAGCCCGAAAAAGCTGATTTCCTTGCCGACGATCTCATTGTAGAAGCCAATGGCCACCGCGCCGCGGGCAGCACCCAGCAGGGTGACGACGCTGCCTGCGCCGGCCACATAGGCCATACCCATGAACATCCCCTTACCGAATTTGGTCGGCTTCCCATCATCTCCGTAGAGGGCATAGATGGTCATCAGCAACGGGTAGATGGTGGCGGCTACGGCCGTATGGGCCATGATATGGGTGAGGGCAGCGGTGACCAAAAAACAGCCAAGGTAGATCATGCTGGTTCTTTCCCCGACAATACTCAACATCTTGTAGGCCATCCTGCGGGTAAGGCCGGTCTTGGTGAAAACAAGGCCCACGACAATGGAGGCAAAGATGAACATCACCGATGGGTCCATGAAGTCCTTGAATGCCTCGCCGGCCGGCCGGATCAGGAAGAGGGCCTGCAAGACGCCGATGAGAAGGCTGGTGACGCCGATGGGAACCACTTCGAAGACCCACCAGGTCCCGGCTATGAGAAAGACGGCCAGGGCGCCCTTGCCTTGCTGCGACAATTGGAAATGCTTGCCCATGGGGTCCACGGCGTCCGGCCACGGCGGCGAAAAATAGACAACGACAAACAACGAAAGCCCCACAAACATAAGGATTAGGCGGGTCCAGTTTATTTTTCCATCTGCGGCAGTTATGTTTGATTTGGAACTCATTTACCGATCTCCTTAAAGTAGATAATTGATCCGAGGCCATGAGCGCCGGGGTAAGGGACCGTCGGTCTTACAGACGACAGGCCTTGATCATGGCGCAAATAGCGGCAAATGCATCGGTCAGACGCAAAATGCCCACCACTTCCCCGTCACGGGTCACCAGAAGAGATTGATGGCGCCCCATGATCAACTGGTGGATGGCTTGCGCGAGGGTGGCCTCCTCTTTGACATACTCCCCTTCCACCGGGGTGTACATGATATTACTGACTTTTATTTCAGCGGCCTTCCGGCAGATGTTGGCCAGGGGATCGAGCCAGAGGCCCTGGCCTTCCATGATGGACCGGATGAATTCGACGCTGAAGCCCGAGTGGGTGATGCCCTTCATGTCGCTCAAGCCCTTATATTTGGGCTCCAGGCCCCGCAGCACATCATTCTGGCTTAGCTTGCCGACAATGCGCCCTCGGTCGTCATAGACCAGGATTGCACGGTGTGTGTATTGGCTCTGAACGTAGTTATCCTGTGCCTTCTCGAGTGCCAGCACAGCCTCGTACAGGGAGGCGTTCTGAGACACGGTGGCGTATTCAGCCAAGGGGACCATCATATCCTTTACGATCTGTTCACTCATAAAGACGCACCTCGTTTTTGTGACAGGAATCACAAGCATCCATAATAATCATGAGACCCAAAAACCGGTTAACGTGCTTTTCTAAGGCACTTTCCGACAGCTTTAACTACCAGCCCCGTGTCCTGACCAGGTTGTCGATGTTCGCCTTGCTAATCCGCTCCTCGTGCTCGGCCTTACGGCCATGGGCCTTGTTGATTTTAGCCACCAGGTCCTCTGTGTCGGTGGGCTTCATCAGATAATCATACGCGCCCAATTTCATTCCTTCGATGCCCGTCTCCACGGTTGCGTGTCCGGTGAGCATAATGACCTCCACCAAGGGCTTGAGCTGCTTGATTTCCCTCAGTGTCTGAAGGCCGTCCTTTCCAGGCATCAGCACGTCCAGGATCACCACATCCACCGGCTTGTCCCGTACGGCAGCCAGTGCATCATCACCGCTGAAGGCGGTCATGACAGTAAAGCCCCTGACCTCCAGCCGCTGAGCCAGGGCATCAACGAATTCCTCTTCGTCGTCAACCACCAAGACCTTTACACCATCTGGCATAAGGCGTCTCCTTTCTCCATCTTGCAAGTTGCCCCCGTCCTGTCCGGGGTCTCAGTCCAATTCTATTTGTCTTTCATAAGCTCCAGGGCGGATTCCGGTTCTCCAGCTTCGGCAACGGTTGCGGCCATCATGGAAGCCTCCACCTTCTTTTGGTAGGCCCTCTTCAGAACCTCAACCAGGTCTTCCAAGTTAACCGGTTTCTGAAGATACTCGAAAGCGCCCAAACGCCGTGCCTGCTCTTCATCCTTGTCCGAGCCGTGTCCCGTAAGAATAATGACCTGCACCTTCGGGTAGAGCTTCTTCATCCGGCGGAGGACCTCCATGCCGTCTATGCCCGGCATCTTCAGGTCAAGCACCATGACATCGGGAACGCCATCCTGCATCACCTCGAGGGCCTGCTCGCCGTCAAAGGCCGTTTGGGAATCCAGATCACGCATCTGGAGCCGTTCGGAAAGGGTACTCACGAAATCTTCTTCATCGTCAACGAGTAATACCCTGAACTTCTCCATCACCGACTCCTTTCATTTCATTCAAAGAGGCTTCCTGGTTACTGAAACTCAAGGGAACCTGGCGACACCGAGCCAGCCTTTCGCCTTCTTCAAGCCCACGCTATCCATAAATGTATCACCTGAATTGGATAAGTAGCCCAGGCAAGGAGGCTGTCCCGACATCGAAGATATCGGCT
Source organism: uncultured Desulfobacteraceae bacterium (assembly GCA_964409475.1). Classification (GTDB taxonomy): domain Bacteria; phylum Desulfobacterota; class DSM-4660; order Desulfatiglandales; family Desulfatiglandaceae; genus AUK324. Next base: position 10,937 of record CAYPDL010000026.1, read on the forward strand.
TTCAGGTGTTCCAAGTCGCCTTGAAGTACCAGGAGATCGCCTGGACAGGGCTCTTTGGCAGCAAAGATTAATGGGGACAAATCTGGGTCGGCGCCCATCCATATGGCCGGCCGCCCGTCAACGAGGCGTGCTTGCAGGACGATGCCGGACCCTTCGTCGGCCCGAGCCAGACAGAAGTCCAAGCCGACGGCCAAGAGCATTTCCAGGCGAAAGGGATCGGTCTGGATGATGAGAGGTTCGGGATGGGGCACGGCGCCCAGACGGATCCGCCTCTTGCGGCCGAACCGCTGCATCAGAAAGACGATCCGGGCGGTCAGTTCGTTCAGATCGACCTGGGCCCATGGTTCGTCCATGCTGTGGGCGAAGCGATTGAGTCCGGTGACGATATCCACTCCCCGATCTACCTGTTTCCTGATATTGGCCGAGGCTTTGACGATCCGGTCTTGGTGCGGAACAACGTTCTCCGGGCAGAGTCTGAGGATGTCGTCCATCAGGCCGGCCGATTCTTTGATAATGGCCAGAACGTTATTTATCTCGTGGCTCAGACCCGCGGTGATGCGCCCCATAAAGGCTATTTCCTGTTGGTTCATTCCAACCTCACTTCCGTCATGACGGATTACCGGGAGGCCTCGTAGGCCTCACCCATCTTCTTGATCAGTTCTTCGATGTGCACGGGTTTGATCATGTAATCGAAGGCCCCCAGACCCATGCCTCGAATGCCTTCCTTGGTGGAGCCATGGCCGGTCAGCAGAATGACCTGAATATCCGGATGCTTCTCTTTTAGGCGCTGGAGGACCTCAATACCGCCCATGCCCGGCATCATCACGTCCAGGACGACTATCGAAGGCTTCTGCTCGTCAACGACCTGCAGGGCCTCGGCGCCGTCAATGGCCACCAAGGCCTGGATACCCCTTAACTGCAGACGTTCGGCCAGGGTGCGGACAAATTCCACTTCATCGTCCACAAGGAGTACCTTTGTTCCTTTTTGCATCGGCTATTCTCCTTCCTGTTTGTTTCTTTTGGGCAGAGCAACGCGAAAAACAGTTCCCGTGCCCAATTGGCTTTCGACCTTAATTTCGCCCCCGAGCTTTTTGACGATGCCATACGTAATGGAGAGTCCCAATCCGGTCCCGTGTCCCTTTTTGGTGGAGAAAAAGGGCTCAAATACATGCCTCATGGTCTCCTCCGACATGCCAATGCCATTATCGCTGATAAAGATTTCCACATGATCCTGGTCGCGTTCCCATGACTTAATGGCGACCTGGCCGCCGTCCTTAACCGCGTCGAAGGCGTTGTTCAAGATATTGAGAAAGACCTGCTGGAGCTGGCCCCGGTCGGAGAGGATGCTGGGCAAATCCTCAGCGAGTTCCATGGTGAGGACCAGGTTGCGGTTCAGGGCCTCCTTTTCCAGGAAGCTGAGCACCTCGCGAAGGACTTCGTTAAGGTCAATGACCTCGATGGCGACGTCCATTCTGCGGGCAAACCCGAGGAGGCGGTGGGTGATGGCCCGGCACCGTTCCACGGAGTTCAGTATGGCGTCGGTCAAGGTCTGAAACCTCTCCATGTCGAGCACGGCATTGTCCATGCTCATCAAGTCCTTCATCAGGCCGGCTTTTTCATTGATGATGGCCAGCGGATTGTTGATTTCATGGGCCACTCCGGCGGCCAGGCGGCCGATGGAGGCCAGCTTGCTGGTGTATTCCATTTCGTGGTAGGCAAGTTCGCGCTTCTGGTCAGACTCTTCAATGCGCCTGACCAGCACGCCGGTCAGCTTAATGACAACGATACAGATAAGGATGACGCTCGCGACAAATACATAAAATATCTCGCTCTTGAAATTTTTCCAGCTTTTAAGAACCTCGGAGCGACGGCTGACCACCACCAGGCGGAAAGGCGCGGACTGGAAATCCGTGTAGGTGAAAAGTATTTCGCGGCCCTGGTCGTCCACTGTCTCCATGATGGTGGGCTCGTGGCTGATGGGCGGCGGACAATTAGGGCATTTTTCGAGGACCTTACCATAGAATTTAGATGTGGTCTGGAAGGTACCTTCCCGGTTGAGGATATAGGCGTCGGTGGAGGCGTCCAGGCCCATGGAGGCAATAAGGTCGTTGAATTTCGTTGTGTCGATGGTGACCCTGAGTATCCAGGCCTGTCCAGAGGGGTCCATATGCTGGACCGCGATCACAAAATGGGGAAACTTGCGGTACCCCATAAAAACGTCGCTGATATATGTCCCCCGGACCTGGACTTCCTGGAACCAGGGCTGGCCGGCGTATTCCTTTCCCTCCAATCGATAGGGGCCGGCGTAAGACACCTGCCTGCCGGCGTAATTAATGAGTCCCAGGTCTATGAACCCGCCGAATTCCTTCTTCATGACCCGAAAGATGCGGTTCAGGGTATTCTGGTCCGCCAAGTCCGCAAACGTATATGCTGAAGCGATGAAGCTGATCGCGGAGATCCTTTCGGCCAGGAATAGTTCAAAAGAATGCTTGGTCTTGTTGACCATTGCCTTCAAAGGCGTCACAATTTCATTTTTTAAGGCGCCCTGGTACACGTAATAATTGAACATTGCGATAAAGGAAAGCGGCACGAGGGTCACCAGCAACATAAGGATGGTTATATTTCGCCGTAATTTCTGGTACCAGGCCGGTGAAGAGCGGTCTTTGTCGCTTTTTTTGAATAAGGAAAGGTACTTACTGAGAAAATCGGTCATGGTGGTTATGTTCCGGGCGTTGGTGGAGAATGTCTCCGGGTTGTAGACGGTCTTCCATGTATCTTTCCAGGGCCTTTTCCCACGGCCCCATGACGGAATCAATGACAGTGATTTTCTTCCACGTCAGATACTGGCAATACTCTTCTTCTATGGCGCCACAGACAACCGTTTGCACCTCTTCGGCGAGAATCAGGTGGCAGAGTTCCTCGGCCGAGCCATGGGGAAGAACGAGGGTTTTTCGTCCGGTGGCGTCACCTGCGGGCCCGCCGCTGTGCAGCAGGACCTCCGTGGTCCCACTACAAACCAATCTTTGCTAAAGCCAAAATGAGAATTGCGGTTACAATTATGTTAACAGTTGCAAGGTCATAAGGGCCTGAAAGTAAGTCAACTGACCACCCATACCGTATGTCCCCGGGCGATCTGCACGACCTTGTTGCTGACCCTTCCCATGAAGAAGTCTGAGACCTTTGAGAGTCCCCGCCTCCCCAGGGCGATGGTCCCGTATCCCCGTTGGCCGGCCTCTTTGACAATGGTTTCCGAACGGCTTCGAGCGCCCGTAATGATCTGGGTCGTGATGAGGCGGCGGGGAATGCCGGCGGCGACCAGTATGTCCGTGGCCTGATCGATTGAGCCGGCGATCTGATGCTCTGCCTCGGCTATGGCCTCCCTTTGCTCCTCTCCATATCGGATCACGTGGGTCAGATTGACCTCCCACCCACTCCTACCCAGGATGGAGGCAACGGCCTTGACCGCATTCGTTGCGCCCTCGGAGCCGTCAAAGCCCACCAGGATCTTGCCAGGGCGGGGGTCTTTACCCACCAGGATAAGGGGGGCAAAAGAGATGCCCTGAAGGAGCTTCATGGCCACGCTCCCCAGGACAATACCCGCTATCTTGCCCAGCCCTCTCTTCCCTGCGACCACGGCCTCGTAGCCTTTTCTGGCCTCCTGGATGATGTCCCGGGCAATGCCTGTTTCCCGTTCGTGAATGACGATTGCCACACGTTCCGTGGCAAATCCTGCCTTCAGAAGAACATCCCTGGCATCCTGCATATAGGCATTCAGATCCAGGGACCGTTGGGCTTCCCACGACTGGATTTCCAAAACCCCTGCCCTTAGGGCAGGCGCAGTCTTGAGGTCCCAGTAGGACTCCGGCACCTTGCTAAATACCGTGAACAGCACAATCCCCCTGTCCTGGAGCGAAGGGAGTTTGGAAAGGTATCGGACCGTCTCTAAAGCAGGCCCCGAGCCGTCCAGCGTCACCAGGATCTTCTTGCCCCTATTTTGGTTCATGGTGCTTCCTCCTTTGCATTTCCAGTGCAAAATTTGTAAAGCAACGGATATGCCAAAGACCTGGCGGGCGATGGGAAAAAGCTAACCTGCTTGAATATCAGGTAAAACATCCCTTGATAAGGGCAAACTTTTGTAAATGAGCTGGCTGCCCATGTCGGATGATTTTCCAATCTGTAAAAGGCTTGGCCGCATTCAGCCCACGGTCCGATCCCGCCGCCCCGATACCTCTTGACCGCATTTATAGCCTAATGCGGGCCATGCCCGCAACCCAAAAAAGTGACTAAAGTGAGCTAAAGTGTAGAGTTGGGAGTATGGAGTTGAGAATGGAATTTGTATTGTTCGGTTCCCAGCCCCAGTTTCCAATTTCAAGTTCCCAGTTTCACCACTCGACAACTCGATAACTCGGCCTGTCAGCAATTTTCTTGTTTTTCGTGACAGGATTTTGGCCAATAAGGCACCAATAAGGCACTAATCAACAAAAGATTTTCCTTGACAAAACCCAGCGCTAAGCTCAGAATCCGCGTCGGTCCTCGCCTTGCAAGGATCGTTTACTAACGTCTTTTTGGGAAACAAAGAGGGAGGAAAAGATCATGAACAAACGGTTTTTTGTCTTGTTGGCAGGGGTGTTGGTGATGTTGGCGGTCGGTCCTGCTATGGCAGCGGATAAGCCCAAGGTCCAGGGAACAGGGGATCTTTTTGTGGCGATTGACACGGACAAGGACGGAAAGATCTCCCTGGCCGAGTACTTGGCCTACACCAAAGACAAGGTGAAGGGGGAGAAAGTGTTCAAGGCCAAGGACAAGAACGGTGATGGCTACCTCGTAAAAGAGGAGTTCACAATCACCAAACTGCCCAAGAAGGCCAAGTCCAAGGCCGCCCCTAAAAAGGCGCCAGCCGCCAAGTAGGCAGGAGACGGTACCAACCGATCAGGGACGATGTTCGTTGGGGGCGCCCACAAGCTGGCGTCCCCAACTCCCTCACGGTCCAATAGCACAACAGACTGCGGGGCTCTATAGTCCGCCGATGCTTCCCCTTCGCCCACACTGCTTCTATTTTCACATCCAGCGCATTCACCCGCCTGCCATAGCAAGGCATTGGCGGGCAGGCGCCTTGGTGGCGAGGCGGAAGTGTCGGCCGGTGGTGAAGGGCGCCAACCGCATCGATTCGTGACATCCTCGGCATTATCTATCCTTACTATTCCAAAAATCTATCTGTTAACCTGATAAGTTAACCGTGTCCCTCATTATGCAGGGCCGTAGCGCGGGGGCCGCTATTTCTCTGTTGCCAGAGCGTATGGATGAGGGGTATAATGAAATGATAGGGACGGGGATGGAAAACCGGTCCGTTGTCAAGGGATAGAATATCCTGAGGGGAGCGTTGGACAGGTCGTGACGACATTGCGTACATTGCGTGGGAATGGATATCGAGAAAACGGGCCTCGTTGGAAAATGGTCCATTGGAGAAAACTGATCCGGGTCCTGTATTCGGCCCTTCTGATGTTCTGTTTCGCCTGCTCTGCCCAGACAGAGGGAAAGCAGAAGCAAAAGACGGCTGCCCCTGTCACCATCGGTTCCGTAACCCGGAAAGATGTCCCGGTCCAGCTCATAACCATTGGAAACGTGGAGGCTTACGCCTCTGTTGCCATAAAATCCATGGTCAACGGACAAGTGACAAAGACAGCCTTCCAAGAGGGTCAGGAGGTAAAAACGGGGGATCTCCTCTTTGTGGTGGACCCACGGCCCTTTGAGGCGGCCATGAATCAGGCGGAGGCCATCCTCGAAAGGGACCTCTCTGCGGTGAAGCAGGCCCAGGCCAATCGGGTCAGCAAGGCCTCCCAACTGAAACACGCCGAGGCCATCCTGATCAAAGACCAGGTTGAGGCCAAGACCGCCAGGGTGCAGGCGGAACGGTATGGCGTCCTGGCCGCGAAAGGCAATGTATCCAAGGACGAATACGATCAGGTGCAGATGAAAGCGGACGCCCTGAATGCGATGGTCCTTGCCGATGAGGCAGGGGTTGAGGAGGCCCGGGCCGCTCTGCGGGCATCGGAAGCGGCCATGGAGAATACACAGGCCGCGGTTCGCGCATCCCGGGCGAGTCTTCAAAACACCAGACTCCAACTTGCGTACTGTTACATACACTCACCGCTGACCGGGCACACCGGCAACCTCTACGTGAAGGAAGGCAACGTCATCAAGGCCAACGACGCGGTCCTTGTGGAAATCCATCAGGTGCATCCCATTTACGTAGCCTTTTCCATTCCGGAGCAGGATCTGCAGGATATCAGAAGACAACTCGCCCTGGGTGAACTGCGGGTGGAGGCCCGGATTCCAGGCCACCCGAAACGGACGGAACAGGGACGCCTCACCTTCGTCGACAACGCCGTGGACAGGACCACCGGGACAATCCGGCTCAAGGGGACCTTTCTTAATGAAGAGAATCGGCTGTGGCCCGGGCAATTTGTCGATGTGGTCGTCACCCTCGATACGGAAGAAGGCGCCACCGTGGTTCCTGCCCAGGCCATCCAGATGGGTCAGGAAGGGCCGTATGCATTCGTCGTAACCCCGGAGCTGACTGCGGAGTACCGGAAACTGATCGTGGGTCGGTCCCTGAACGGCGAGACCGTCGTGACCAAGGGGCTCACTCCCGGAGAAAAGGTGGTGACGGACGGTTCCCTCCGGCTCGTACCGGGGGTGAAAGTGGAGGTCAAAAGCGAATTCCCGAAGGCAAGCACCGCATCATGAACATCGCCGAGATCTTCATACGCAGGCCCGTAATGACCACCCTGGTCATGTCGGCAGTGCTCATCTTCGGAATCATGGGGTACCGCCAGCTTCCTGTCAGCGATCTCCCCAATGTGGATTTCCCCACGCTCCTGGTGTCGGCGGACCTCCCGGGGGCGAGCCCCGAAACCATGGCCTCGGCCGTGGCCACTCCCTTAGAGCGGCAGTTTTCCACCATCGCCGGCATTGACTCCATGACCTCTTCCAGTTCGCTGGGCACTACGCAGATCACCCTCCAGTTTGATCTGAGCCGCGACATCGATGCGGCCGCCCAGGATGTTCAGGCCGCCATTACCGCCGCGGCCAAACAATTGCCTTCGGACATGCCCAGCCCCCCCTCCTACCGCAAGGTGAATCCCGCCGACCAGCCCGTGTTGTATCTGGCCCTGAGTTCCCCTACCCTTCCCCTTTCGACAGTCGATGAATATGCGGAGACCCTGCTGGCCCAGCGAATCTCCATGGTCACGGGCGTGGCCCAGGTCATGGTCTATGGGGCACAGAAATATGCGGTCCGCGTCCAGGTGGACCCCAAGGCCCTTGCCTCCAGGGGAATCGGGATCGACGAGGCCCTCAGCGCGATCCAAAAGGCGAATGTCAACCTCCCTACAGGGACCCTCTGGGGAAGCGAACAGGCCGTCACGGTGCGGGCAAGCGGCCAACTGGCAGAGGCAAAGGACTATCGTCCGGTGGTGGTGGCATATCGGGGGGGAGCGCCGGTGCGTCTCCGGGACATCGGCCGCGTCATGGACAGCGTCGAAAACAACAAGTCTGCTTACTGGTTCAACGAGATTCCGGCGATCATCCTGGCTATTCAGCGCCAGCCCGGCACCAACACGGTGGAGGTGGTAAACGCCGTAAAAGGGATTCTCAGCAGTCTCCAGGCGAGCATTCCGGCCTCGGTCAAAATCGATGTCCTCTACGACCGGTCCGAATCCATCCGTGACTCCGTCGCCGATGTGAAGTTCACCCTGCTTCTGTCCATCGGCCTGGTGGTGCTGGTGATCTTCCTCTTCCTGCGCAACCTCTCCGCCACCGTTATCCCGAGCCTGGCCCTTCCCATATCCATTGTGGGGACCTTTGCCGCCATGTATTTCATGGATTTCAGCATCAACAACCTCTCCATGATGGCCCTCATCCTCTCCGTGGGATTCGTGGTGGACGATGCTATCGTGATGCTGGAAAACATCGTCCGCCACCTGGAGCATGGGGAAGGCGTGCTCGAGGCGGCGCTGAACGGGGCCAGAGAAATCGGCTTCACCATCGTTTCCATGACCCTTTCTCTGGTGGTGGTCTTCGTGCCGGTGCTCTTCATGGGCGGCGTCATGGGAAGACTCCTCCATGAATTCGCGGTCACCATCGCCTGCGCGGTCCTCATATCCGGGTTTGTATCCCTCACCCTGACGCCCATGCTGTGCAGCCGTTTCCTTCGGCCCCCTGCCACTCAACGTCACGGCCGCATCTATAACGCCTCGGAAAGGGTCTTCCAGGGCATGCTCAACTTTTATCAATGGAGCCTCAAGCGGGCCCTGAATCATCGGTTGGCTGTCATGGTCGTATCCGCCTTCATTCTCATCGCCACGGCCTACCTGTTCATTCGAATCCCGAAGGGGTTTCTCCCCAGCGAAGACACCTGTCGGATTTTCGCCATCACCGAAGCGGCCCAGGGGATCTCCTTTGAGTCCATGGTCCGTCATCAGCGGGAACTGGCGGCCATTGTCCGCGAGGATCCCAATGTGGATTCATTCATGTCAGGGATCGGCGGCGGCCGCAGCAGCAGGGCCAATAATACAGGCCGCCTGTTCATTCGTCTGAAAGCCCGGGATCAACGCACATTGAGTGCGGATGAAGTGATTCAGGAACTCCGCCCCAGACTCGCGACCGTTCCCGGAATCCAGTCATTCCTGCAGAACCTTCCCCCCATCCGGATTGGGGGGACACTCGCCAAGAGCCAGTATCAGTTTACCCTCCAGAGTCCGGACACGGATGCGCTCTACCGTTATGCCCCCTTGCTGGAAGCCAAACTCGGGGGGTTGAAAGAACTCCAGGATGTGACCAGCGACCTGGAAATCAAGAACCCCCAGATCGACATCGAGATTCAGCGGGACAAGGCCGCGGCATTGGGTGTGACCGCGCACCAGATTGAAGATGCCCTCTTCAGCGCCTACTCCTCGCGACAGATCTCCACAATTTTCGCGGCCAACAATGAATACGAGGTCATCCTGGAGCTTGAGCCCAAGTACCAGCTTGACCCATCGGCCATCAGCCTGCTCTACATTCGGTCCGCCTCAGGGCAACTCGTTCCCCTCAATGCCGTTGCCACGATTTCCAGGGGTTTCGGGCCGTTAACGTTGAATCACCTCGGTCAGCTTCCCGCGGTGACCATCTCCTTCAATGTCCGTCCGGGCGTATCATTGGGAGACGGGGTAGCCATGGTTGAGCAGGTCGCCCGGCAGACCCTGCCGGAAGGCATCAGTAGCAGCTTTCAGGGAACGGCCCAGGCCTTTCAGGACTCCATGCGGGGGCTGGGCATCCTCCTGCTCATGGCGGTTCTGGTCATATACATCATGCTCGGGATCCTTTACGAGAGCTTCATCCATCCCCTCACTATCCTCTCCGGCCTCCCCGCCGCGGGATTCGGCGCCCTCCTGACCCTTTTCATTTTTGGTGTGGACCTCAGCGTCTATGCCTTCGTAGGTGTGATCATGCTGGTGGGCCTGGTGAAAAAGAATGCCATCATGATGATCGACTTTGCCCTGGAGGCGGAAAGGAAGGAGGGGAAAAGCCCGATGGAGGCCATCTACCAGGGCTGCATTATCCGTTTCAGACCGATCATGATGACCACCATGGCCGCCCTCCTGGGAACCCTCCCCATTGCCATCGGTTTCGGGGCCGGAGGGGAATCCCGACAGCCCCTGGGCCTGGCCACCGTTGGCGGCCTGATCTTTTCTCAATTGCTGACCCTCTATATTACCCCGGTGGTGTACATCTATCTGGATCGATTCCAGAAAAAGGTCAGCCGAAAGCTGGGCATCTTTCGAATAAAGAGCGCGGAGAGGATTGAAGAGGAGGCTGGATCGTGAGAATCGGGGCCGGAGAAATTGCAGACATGGGATCTAATGCGTCATTTTGGTTGCCATATCCAGACCCGCCTGTAAGGCCGTCCGGTTCATATCCAGGAATTGAGCCGGGATACGGGTCTCCAGTATCCTGGTGATCGATTCGGATCGGATCAGACCGGCCAACCCGATGAGGGCACCCAGCATGCAGATGTTGAAAACAATCGGTTTTCCGATCTGGTTCACAACGGCCTCATACATCTTCAATTCCACCTGCCGCGCGTCCACCCGGGGGTCCTGACGCACATAGTGACTGTCGGTCAACAAGAGTCCGCCCGGACGGATGGACCGCGAGTACCGGTTGTAGGCCTCCTGGGTCAGGCACACCGCAAGATTCGGTTGATCCACCTTTGGATAATAGATGGGTTCATCCGATAGAATGACATCGGCCCGAGTGGCCCCGCCCCGCGACTCCGGGCCATAGGACTGGGTTTGAACCGCGTTCAAATCCTCATACAGCACCGCGGCCTCGGCCAGAATGATGGCCGCGGTAATGACGCCCTGCCCTCCGGAACCGCTCAGGATAATGCGTTGGGTCTGCATGGTTAAAAACCGGTCTGTTGGGTTTATTGGGTTTGTTGAGTTCGCACTCTGTAATACCCAGGTTCAAGGTTCAAAGGTTCAAGGTTTAGGGCCGCTCCTCATCCACGAAAACGCCGCGTTCAATCAGATCGGGCTGGGCCTCCTTTTTCTTGGACCCAAGGGGGATAGTGCGGTCCCTGAACTCCTTCATCATCTCAACGCCGTCCCCGAGACTGTTCTGCCTGCCGTAATAGATGGGACACTGGGACATGACCTCCACCACGGCAAAACCCTTGTGACGGATGGCACTTACAATCATCCGCGTCAGTTCCTTTGCATGATAGGTGGTCGTCCTGGCCACAAAGGAAGCACCGGCCCCCGTGGCCAGTTCAACAAGGTCGAAGGCGGGGTCTGCGATCCCCCGTGGGGCCGTAGTGCTTCTCATACCCAGGGGCGTCATGGGCGAACCCTGGCCCCCGGTCATGCCGTAGATGCGGTTGTTCATGATAACAGCGGTCAGGTCGATGTTGCGCCGTGCTGCGTGGATAAAATGGTTTCCCCCGATAGCCAGGGCGTCGCCGTCACCCATCGGCACAATCACGGTCAGATCGGGCCGACCCAGCTTGACGCCCGTGGCAAAGGCAAGGGCCCTGCCATGAAGGGTGTGCATGGTGTGAAAATCGAGGTATCCTGCCATGCGGGAAGAGCATCCGATCCCCGATACCACCACTACCTCGTTTTTCCGGAGGCCGATCTCTTCAATGGCCCGTATCATGCCCGACATGACAATCCCGTGGCCGCAGCCGGGGCACCAGATGTGCGGAAAGAAACG
>CAYPDL010000026.1:22292-37263 GCA_964409475.1 uncultured Desulfobacteraceae bacterium
CCTCCACGGTCATGAGAAACACATCCTGCAGATTGGAAGCGGTGAGCGTCACAATGGCGTGGTCGCCATGGGTGCCCCAGCGGGCCTGGTTGACATCGCCCTGGGCCACTGCCGTGGGCAGCCCGGTGCTGGGTCCGCCTCGCTGTACATTGACGATCACCAGTGGCACCTCGGCCATAACCGCGTAACCGATGGCCTCCTGCATCAGGGAAAAACCGGGGCCGCTGGTGGCGGTCATCGCCTTGAGCCCGGTCAGCGAGGCGCCGATGATCGTGCACAGGGATGCTATTTCATCTTCCATCTGGATGAACGTCCCCCCCGCCTCTGGAAGCCTTCTGGAGAGGATCTCGGCGATCTCCGTAGAGGGCGTGATGGGATACCCGGCATAGAATCGGAGCCCGGCATAGAGAGCCGCTTCGGCTATGGCCTCGTTGCCCTGAATAAATCTTATGTTGGGTCGCTCAGAGGTCATTTCTGCACCAGTTCGATGGCGATATCCGGACATCTCAACTCACAGAGGCCGCACCGCGTACACTTGTCAGGATAAGCCCAGCAGGCCTTTTCATCTTCATCCAGCACCAGGGCCTCCTCCGGACAAAAGGCAACGCAGATGCCGCACCCCTTGCACCAGTCTCTGTTGATGACGATTTTTCCCTCTTTTTCCATAGCGCAGGCCCCTATCTTCCGGATCCTCGGGGCATCAGTGCCTTTCCGGGGAAAATGACCCGGCTCCATCGCCCCAGTGACCTGAGACCTCCAACCTGTCGTCAACAGTCCCGACCGTCAGGACAAGATCGAAGAGGTCCCGCTGGAGGCAGAAAATGGGGTCTTCCCGCGGCAGATAGTCCCTGGCCCCTAAAACAAATTTCTGGGCCGTGGGCTGGAAGACCACTTCGCGGAAGGCCCGGACCGGATCATATGGCTTCCCTGTGAGAAGGTGTTCCAGATAGTCCGCGCATGCCTCGTCCTCAGGAGACGGCCTTTCGGCCCGCTCGCCCATGGCCACAAGGGTCACACGATCGGGGCGTTTCTCCTTTATATACGCAGAAATCGCCTTTGCCGTGACAAAACTTCCCAGGATAACCTCTTCAGCGCGCCTGAAGGCGGCGGTCGCGCCCGTCACCCCGGCCGTGGTGCGATGGATGATGGTCCTGTGCCTGAAATAGGAAGCGCCCTTTTGAATGATATGGGTGGGCGAGTTCCCCAAATCCGCCCCTTCCATCGGCACCTCGTTGATCTCGCCCACAAGGACAAACTCCGGATTGCCGTGCTTCAGGACAACGGCCCTTATCGGGTCCTCCTCCATGATGACCCGGCCTGCGCCGAAATGAAAAAAAAGGGGCTCGCACGAAAAGGCCCTGAACACATCAATGATGACCGCCAGTCCTTCGGCCTCTTTTGCGCCCTGCGCACAGCTTTTTCTCAACACCTTCATCTAAGTGAATTGCCTCTCAGCAGGTTTTTGCGTGGTATGCAACCGCTCTTTTCGTTCCGTAAGCATTAGTCAGACAAATAATACTCTACGGTAGATACCACACGTATCTTTTTAATATAAGGGGTATTTCTGTCCCTGTCCGTGATGGAGAACTGACCCTGACTGGCCTGTTTTATCTTTCCCAGCCGGCTGTTGGAGTCTTTGGCAAATTTCTCCGCCACCTCCCGGGCCTTCCGGGTGGCCTCTTCGATCATTTCCGGTTTGATGTCATTGAGCCGTGTAAATATGAACTCCGTCTTGTTGTCATAATTGCCGCCGGTAAACACGATGCCGGTCTTCCCCAGTTCGACCAGCTTCTTCATGGTGGCCCTGACCGCATCGATCTTGTCGGTGTATACGGTAATGTCCTGGGTTGCGCTGTATCGAAGCCCTATCTTCGAGGTATCTCCGTACTGCTGGGCCACCTTGTCGGTAATCGCGGGAGGAGAAACCGTGATCTCGGAATCGACAAAACCGTTGTTTATCAGAAAACCGGTTATCTGCCCGGTGTCCTTTTCCAGGTCGGCATACAACTGAGCGATATCGTTCCCGGCACGGGTGAACTGAACGGGCCATAGCGCAATGTCAGCGGGCAGTTCCTTCTCAGACAGGCCTTTTACAGATACCGCCCTTTCAAATTCTTTGAATTTCACGATGCTGGAGCCTAAGAGGTACCCAAGAACAGACAACCCCAGGAAGATGGCGACTCCCAGTATAATGAACTTTGCATTGCCCTCATTTTTCATGGTATCCCTCCCTTGCGGCAGACCCCGCCTTCTTTCGATTGACAAAGGTTCTAAATCCCCCAATTCCTAAATCCCTTAATTCCTAAATCTCCCAATTCCCAAACCCATATTACCTTTTATCCAGGACCTCCCGAATTCTGCGGGATAGTTCATGGATGTTAAAGGGTTTCTGTATGAAGCCGTCACACCCCCGTTTCAATATCTCGCGGGCCTGGCCGTTAATGCTGTATCCGCTGGAGAGGAGGACCTTCATATCAGGGACGATCTCTTTGATCCGGTCAAATGTCGCACCGCCCCCCATATCCGGCATGATCATGTCGAGGATGACCAGATCAGGGACATGTGGCTGCGGTTTGCTAACCATTTCTACTGCAGCTTTGCCGCTCTTGGCCAGTATGACCGTGTATCCCAGTTTTTTCAGGAGCTCTGCCCCCACTTTAATGATTGTATCCTCGTCATCCACCAACAGCACCGTCTCGGTTCCCCCCAGCACCTCATCCCGATCCTGTTCCTGCACAGAAGGAATACCGATTCCTTCATCAGCGGCAGGCAGATAGATGGTAAAGGTCGCCCCGGCCCCGACCTCGCTATAGGCCTCGATGAACCCGCCATGATTCTTGATGATGCCATAGGCCGAGGCAAGGCCGAGCCCTGTTCCCTTCCCCATCCCCTTCGTCGTAAAAAAGGGTTCAAATATCCGCTGGAGCGTCTTCTTGTCCATCCCCACGCCCGTGTCCGTAACCGTTATCTTTACATACTGGCCCGGAACGGGGTCAAATGCCTTGACATCGTTCTGGTTCGGGGCAACATTTTCGGTTTCAAGGTAGAGGTCCCCGCCTCCGGGCATGGCCTGCCAGGCGTTGATAAAGAGGTTTATCAGGACCTGCTCGATCTGCCCCTGGTCCACCGCCACGATCCAGAGATCGTCCTGGTATTTCGTATGGATCGTGATCTCCTTCTTTGTACGGCCCAGCATCTTTGCACTCTTGTTCATGATGTCGTTCAGGTTCGTAGGCTTCACCACATATTGCCCACCCCGTGCAAAGCCCAGGAGCTGCTTGGTAAGATCGGCCGCATCCCTTATGTACTGCTCAATGTTCCTTAACCTTTTATACTCGGGATGATCCGAATCTTTATCGAGGAGCATCAGGGAGGCATTCCCCTGCATGGCCATCAGGAGGTTGTTGAAATCATGGGCGATGCCTCCCGCCAGGGTGCCGATGGCCTCCATCCTCTGGGCCTGATGGAACTGGGCCTCCAGCCGCTTCCTCTCCTGTTCGGCATGCTTTCGTTCCATGATATCCCGGATAATGCCTCGAAAGCCCACAGGACTTCCTTCCCGATCCCTCAAGAGGGACGCGGAGACCTCCACATACAGACTCGTTCCGTCATCCCGTAAAATCTCGTACTCTGCCCCTTTGTCCGGCCTCCCTGTCGCATACACCCGGTTGAACACGCGATAGAGCCTCTCGGCGAACTCCTCACCTGTGTTTTCATGGTAACTCATTCCGTACAATACATTTTCCGGGATGCCAAAGATCCTGCACAATGACTCGTTGAAGAAGGTGAAGTTGCCGGCCAGGTCTGTCTCATAATAGCCCTCTTCGATGCTTTCAAGGATCGTCCGGTATTTCTCCTCGCTCTCCTTCAGGGCCTTTTCGGCCTCGTGTTGGCCGGTAATGTCCCGTGCAAAGATGGCAATCCTGGTTACCATCCCGTTTTCATTGGTGATCGGGAAAAAATTGGTGTCAAAGTACATGTCATCCCGCTTTTCAAAGAACCTGACCGGTCTTCCGGTCTTCCTCGCCTTCTCGAGATTGGCCGTTCTTATTTCGGCGACCTCCGGGGAAAAGAGGTCCGGAAGATATCTCCCCACAAGTTCATCCGGGCTGTATCCGATCCTTCTCGCAGCGATGTCGTTGAGGGCAAGTATCCTGTAGGCGTCGTCCAGGAGAAAAGCCGCATCCGTAGCTGCATCCAGGAGTGCCCGGAATGACTGTTCGGTTTCCTTCAAGGCCTTCTCTGCCGTCCTCAAGGTCGTAATATCCTCATATACGCCGTAAGCGCCCACGACATCCCCGTCCACCGTCACAGGCACGCCGTTGAATTTGACTTCTATAGATGTCCCGTCTTTCCGTCTGCGCCGTCCCGATCCCTGGATAGGCTTACCGGTCAGGGTAGTTGTGCTATGGGAGATGGCCTCCTCAGTTTGATCCTGCCCCACGATCAGGCCATCTAAGGACATGCCTTCCATCTCTTCCAGTCCATACTGGAAAAGCCGTTCAAATGACTCGTTGCATTCAACAATCCGCATCTCTTTATCGAGAACGACGATTCCCAACTGACTGTTATCGATCAGTGAGGCCAACTGCTTGTTCCTGAAGGCCAGATTCTTGCTGGATCCCTCAAGATCCTTGATCCGTTGCTGCAAGGCTTCATAGGACATTGTTTCTACCATCGGGCGATCCCTTATTCAAGCATGATCCTGGCATCCGCCGCCACGCATCTCGTGGGTGAGCAGAATACCGGGTTCAAATCGATTGATGTCACTGCTTCACCCAGGTCCATGATCAGACTGGAGAAGGCGATCAGATTTCGGGTTAGTTTCTCTAAGCTGATCGGTTCCGCCCCCCGATAGCCCTCCAGCAGCCTGTGGGCCTTGAGGCTCTTGAGCATGGAGGTCACATCTTTCGGTTCGATCGGCGCCATTCTCAGGGTGGTGTCCTTATAGATCTCCACCCCTGTCCCGCCAATGCCCAGGAGGATGATGGGGCCAAACTGGTAATCGACCTTGGAACCGACAATCATCTCCACACCCGACACGGATTCCTCTACGAGCACGCCCCTGAAGCCCTCGATGCCGCTGAACCGGTGAAAGGCCTCACCCAGGGCAACCTTGTTATTGATGCCGACGGCCACCCCTCCCGCCTCTGTCTTGTGGACCACCTGAGGGGAAACGACCTTGGCCACCACCGGGTATCCGATCCTTTCGGAAAATTCGACCGCCTCGTTCAGACGGTCGGTGCATATGAATTCGGGGACATCTATTCCGGCAAGGGAAAGCAGCCGCTTGGCATCCGGCTCCAAGACCCAGCCCCATTCCTTTGACCTGGAAAGGATCTCCAGGATTTCCTGATTCAGCATGGCTGGCACCTCCTCATGGCATCGACCATGAGGACAGCGCCCTCGATGGCCGGCGAGACCGGGATCCGGTTGAGTTCAAATCCTTCGATGAGCATCCGGTATTTCTCCACGTGGGGCACGTAGGCTACCAGGGGCTTCCCTTCTCTCAGATAGACCCGGCTCAGCCTGGCCCCCAGGTCCGAGGTGGTCCCCGGCGAATAGGGGAGGACCAGCAACAGGATGCAGTCCACCTCATCGGTCCTGCTGAGGCATTCGGCAGCCACTACAAAATCATCATCCACCGCGCTCCCGGTCAGATCGATCGGATTTCCAAGCGCGGCGATCGGCTGTGCGGCCCTGGACAATCCCTCCCGGACTTCCGCCTGCACCTTCTCCGAGATACGGGGGACGGAAAGATCATGGGCGACGCACAAATCCACTGCCAGGGCCCCGTGTCCGCCGCTGCCGGTAATGATCCCGACCTTCCCCTGGATCGGTCTCTTGTAGCAGCTCAGGGATTCGCAGAAGGAAACAAGTTCAAATTGGCTCCGCGCCTCCACAACCCCGTACTGTGACAGGACCTCTGAGAAGACCTCATAATCCCCGGCTAAGGAGGCCGTATGACTGGAGACAGCCCGCCCCCCCTCCGGGCTCCGGCCCGACTTCAGGGCAATGACCGGCTTGCCGCACTGCCTCGCGGCCGATACAAAATCCCTCCCCCCGTTTTTTTCGAACCCCTCCAAATAGAAGGCAATGACCTCTGTCCCCGGATGGGCCGACAGATAACCCAGGAGCGCCACCTCGTCGATGAGGGCCTTGTTGCCGACGCTCACGGCTACAGACAAACCGACCCCCTCATCAGCCAGATTGATCATCTGGTCCACCAGCACCCCGCCGCTCTGGCTGACAAGGGCGATATTGCCGGCATTCGGATAGACCATCCGTTCACTCGGGAGAAAAAAGGTGTCCACATGGTCAGGGGAATAAATGCCCAGGCAGTTGGGTCCCACAAAAGGGAAATCCGCCTCCCTGGCAATGGCCGCAATACGATCCTGCAGGTCCTTTCTGCCGCTCTCGGCAAATCCCCCGGAGATGACGACGGCCCCCGCCGCCCCGGCCTCGATGCACTCGCTCAGGACCCCGGGGACCAGGTCGGCCCGTACGGCGATAACGGCCAGGTCGATCTTTTCCGGGATATCCGCTACACTGGCAAAGATCTCCGTCCGATGAAACGATCCCCCCTTTGGATTCACTGCAAAGGTATTCACCGGATACCGGAGACGATTCTTGTTAAAAACCACATTGGCCGGGTGGCTGTCATTGCTCAGGGAAACGCCGATGACCGCCATGGTCTTTGGTTCAAACAGTTTCTGATAGTCCATGCATTACCCCAAATAAGTGAGCTAAAGTGACTAAAGTGAGTCCCGCAAGGCGGACTGCCTAAAGTGAGGGTTATTTCTTTCCAAAAATCTTTTTGTTATCTCTGCTCCTTCGAACCAGATAAAATCTTATCAGGATAATCAGGACCGGAAAGAGGAGAAAAACGATGTCGTCGCCCAATCCAGGCGAGAGATCCGGCATGAAATAATAGACAATGCCCCCGAACAACAGGCTGATCCGGAGGGCCCTCCCATACCCCATAAACGTAACCACCCGCATAAAGGTAAGAAAGCAGAGGGTCCAGAAGAAAAAGAGCAGGACATCTCCCAGACACCTGTAACGGGGAGGGATCTGATCGGAAACCGTGCGGAGGAACTTGTCGAAGGGGCTGCCGGTGTTTTTCAGCTTTATCCGGATCACATCCCCGATGGTGGCCTTTTCGTCCACATAGTCGCCGCCCGGGATCAGGGAATCGAGGGTAAAGGGTGCCCCGTCTTTGTGGAGGGCGTCATTAGAAGCCCTGAATGGAAGTTGAAGGACATACTTCCCGAGAAAAAAGCCGCCGACGCACAGACAAGCCAAAGATAAGATGAGAATCAGTTGAAATATGCCCTTTTTCATGATCTTATTTCTCCTGGCGGCAGTCAGAACCCATTGCAATGCTGGATATATCGATTCCAATTCGTTTTACCAAAGGCTGCTGCGAGAAACATTGTCCCCCTGCCCTGCTGCCGGCTCAGAAAGATGTGACACATAACGAGGCAATTGTCAATGGCTACACTCCTTCCCACCGCGATTAATGGGAGCCGATTCATAGCTGCTTTCGGCAATCCTAAGCCCTTCAAGAGGTCCCGGCCGTCTGGGAACATGGCATCACCACGGCGCCCCATCCCTTCACAAGAGACCCTTTTCCTCTAAAAACATAAATATGGCCTCGACCGTTTCGTCGGGTCGTTCCATGGGCACAAAATGGCTGGTGTTGTCAAAGCGTCGGATCACCGCGTGTGGCGCCTTTGCCTGAAACCGCTTCACCGCAGGGGACAGAAAGGTGTCCGAGGAAGCACCATAAATAACCAGAGTGGGCTGATGGATATCAGAAATATGTCGCCAGATATCGTGTGAGCAGACCGAAAAGCAGCGAGACTCCCATACGGGGGTGCAGGACAACCGGATGCCTCCGACCTCCATCTTTACGGTCCCACCCGAAACGTAGCCTTCCAGAAAGCCCTTCTTCCAGGAACTGAACGGATGCTTTGCCCTGTAGGTATCGAGGAGGGTCTTCCTGTCGGGCCATAGAGGATTTCTGCGAGCGGCCCGGGCTGCAATCGGGACAAACCTGGCCAGGCCGGTCTTCTTGGCCAGAAACCACCACCACATCCATGAAAAGGGGAGGATTGTGGGGTCCACGAGAATAAGGGCTCGGATCATGTCAGGTCGTCTGACGGCCAAAAGAAGGCTGGCTATGGCCCCACGCGAGTGACCCATGGCAATCACCGGCCCTCCAAGCTGACTGAAGAATTGCTCCAGATCATCTGCAAAGACATTCCAGTCTTTCAGGTTTCGAGGGTCCGCCGCTGCGGTTGTCCTCCCGTGCCCCCGGTCGTCCATGCCAAAGACCCTGAGTCGGCGACTCAGTTTCTCTGCAACCGGGGTATAGGTCTCTGCACAGAATCCGGTAGCATGGGCGAAATGCGCCACGGGTCCTGAACCTCCCCAGTCGATGTAACTGAAATCGCCGTCAGGACCTTTGAAGGCATGGTAGTTTTGGCTCACGTTCTCCGTGCCGCATCCTGTTTCCAGGTGAAGGACAGTGGATGGTTCGGCCGTCCTCTCCTGGTCATGCCCAACGGCCCCCAGGGCGGACTATATGCCGTACTTTTAACCCAATGCCTGGTAATGGGCTGGAAACTCCGACTGAAAATTCTGGCGGCAGGTTGGGCAAAGCGGAGTGAAATCCAACGGTACGCTGAATATGCAATCCTCAATTTTCAATTCCCTGATGGGTGTTTCACTGCCAGGCACGACATGCCTATGATTTCTGGCAAGGCTCGCTTCCGATCCTCATGCCTCTCGAAAAAGTCCAGGGCGATCCGAACATATTCGTCGGGCCGGTACTGGTACGTGTTGTGACCGCACCTCGGGAGTACGGATAATTCCCCCTTCGGCAGACTGCGATACATGGCCACTCCCTGTTCCACTCCAAAGATGGAGCTTCGGTCCGGGTATAGTACCAAAGTCGGGCATCGCACTGAAGACAGGACGGGCCTCAAATCAAATACATCACCCCCGTAGGCCCCTCCGAATCGCCGGAACTGGTCAAAAAAGGCCTCCGCCTTGCCGCCGTGCCACTCTCTCACCTTCGCCTGGAGTTCAGGTTCAAGGTCTCTGAATGGCTTAGGAAAATCCAGGGCGTTTTTCTCCACCATGGGCACAGGGCTGAAACACTGGGTGCTCGAAATGACCATACTCTCAACCTGGTCCGGGTACCTTGCCGCATAGTCCGCAGCCACCACGCCCCCCTCGCACTGTCCGATAATATGAAACCGCTCCATGCCCACAGCCGCGACCAGGCTCCGCATCTCTTCGACGCTCTCGGATCGGAATCGGTCGCTCACATAGAACTCCATGAAGCCGGGACCTTCCTCTGATTGCCCGTATCCCCTTCGGTCGTACATAAGGATCCGGTATCCCTTGGCCGCCAAGCCGGGATAGATCTCCTTCCAGATCTTCGTGCAACCGAAGCCGTGGTGAAGGAGGACAATGGCCCCCTTATCCGCACCTTCGCCGTGACATTCATAATAGATGTGTATTCCGTTTATCCGCTCAACTGGCATGAATTCCTCCTCTGGCGTCCGTGAACCTTATCATCCAAAAACTCCTCAACTGCCCCTCCTTCCGGAAGGCTGACAGGTTGAAACAGGAATCCCCTGCGGACCGGCATTCGGCACTTTATGCTTGACCTCAGAAAATAATCCTGATATAGTCTTGGCCGACGTCCAAGATGGATACACTCCATTGCCTTGATGATACGTTCACCCCTTGATGACGCCCAGGGGTCTCACCCGGGCGACTTTTGTTGCAAGGTTGGCGCCTTCAACTACGTCAACCACCTGTGATATATCCTTGTAGGCCTCTGGCATTTCTTCTTTAAGCGTTCGTATGCCTCTGGATTGAACGACAATGCCTCTATCTTCCAATTCGCGGTAAATGGCGCGGCCCTTCGCCCGTTTTACCGCCTGGGTCCGGCTCAACAGCCGGCCGGCGCCATGGCAACTGGATCCAAAACTGTGCTCCATGGCCCCCGGCGCCCCGGCCAACACATAGGAGTGGGTACCCATGTCTCCGGGTATGAGGACCGGCTGGCCCGTAGCACGATAGACCGCGGGGAGGAGGGGATGACCGGCCGGCAGGGCACGGGTAGCGCCCTTTCGATGGACGCAAACCATGGTCGCTTTGCCGGAGACCCGGTGCAGCTCTTTCTTGGCGATGTTGTGGCAGACATCATAGAGAAGGTTCATGCCCAGTTCCTCAGGGCGGAGGGAGAGGGTCTTCAGAAACGTCTCCATGATCCAGTGCATCAGGATCTGGCGGTTGGCCCAGGCGTAATTGGCCGCACATGCCATGGCCGCCAGGTAGCGTCTGGCAAGGTCCGACGTCAGGGGGGCGCAGGCCAACTGCCGGTCCGGGAGTTCAAAGGATGGGCGCCCGCCAAACGCGCTCCGACTCATCTCCTTCAGGAAGTCGTCGCATATCTGGTGCCCGAATCCGCGTGACCCGGTATGGATGAAAACCGTCACCTGGCCTTCAAACAGGTGAAACTGTCGGGCCTTTTCCGGGTCAAAGATCTGATCGACCACCTCAATCTCGACGAAATGGTTCCCGGACCCCAGGGTTCCCAACTGGTCGCGGCCTCTCTGGACGGCCCGGTCGCTGAGGACCGATGGATCGGCCCCCTCCATGGCGCCATGGTCTTCGGTTCTCTCCAGGTCCTCTGCCGTGCCAAGGCCCCTTTTAACGGCCCAGTCAGCTCCCGTCACGGCGACTTGGTTTTCTTCCGACCTGGAGAGGCGAATGGGGCCCCTCGAGCCGACCCCGCTTGGAATATTCTTGAAAAGGTCGGAGACGAGATTTTTCATAAAGGGATGGATGTCATCGCCGCGGAGCAGGGTCGTCATGAGCCTGCACCCGCAATTGATATCATATCCGACCCCACCGGGAGAGATAATGCCTTCATCCAGGTCAAAGGCCGCGACCCCGCCGATGGGAAACCCGTAGCCCCGGTGGATATCCGGCATGGCCAGTGAATGTCCCACAATGCCGGGCAGCATGGCCACGTTTGCCACCTGCGTGAGACTTTGATCCTCCTGGATCGACCGTATCAGTTCACTGTTCGCAAAGACGAGCCCCGGTACGCGCATGGCCCCGGTCTGTGGAATCAGCCACCGGCAATCGTCTATTTTTTCTAATTTTATGTTCATGACGCAATAAGAAGTTGGTTATCGATTATTCGTTATTCGTCTCATCTGCTTGCCCGGAGCCGGGTTCCTGCTTCGATCGAACTGACCACGGCCAGAGGCAGCGCTCGTATTACAGGTCAAAGATGACGGTTGCCTGCCAGCCGTGTCCCTTGCGGGCGACCTCGATCTGATGATAGGTAACCGCCTTGATTTCGGTTACTACCTCATGCTGCTTCGGGTTGAAGGGAGCGACGTGCAACGTGGCCTCAAGCCGGGTCTCGGTGATGGAATCGATGTCAATATCCATGACAACCTTGCTGTCACCCTCGAAAAGATAGAGGATTTCACCCAGCCACCGCACCATCAGATCGGAGAGGTCTTCTCCGCTGACCGAGAGACTGAGGATAGACGTTTTTGCGGCCGGCCTCTTTTTGATCATTATCTGCATCAGTGCTTGGGCGGCATTCTCGAACAGGCCCCCAAGGGCGGGACCCATCACCTTTATCCCCATATCGGCGGTATGGTCCAGAAAAGTGAAGTGCGGGCTGTTGGAAGTCATCTGAAGCAGCCATGCCTAAAATAAAGGTTTACCATGAAAATATGGTTGAGTCCAAAGTCCAAAGTCCAAGGTCCAAAGTCAGGAGTTCAGGTGTCAACCTTTTATAAAAGTTTTACAACTAAATTCCTTATTTGGAGTTCAGGCGTCAGCCTTTTATAACACGTTGACACGTAAGCTCATTTTCATCCCCTGGGGCGACAAAGCCTCCCTCATGAGCATTTGCTTTGACGGTCAAAACATCTTTATCGATATGCTCATCCATATTAGTTTCAAACAAGTAAATTGTCAAAATCTTATCCGGAATTCTTGCCCAACCCCATAGAAAAGGAGGAAAAAACCATGAATTGCGTTTTTTGCGGACACAAAGTGAAACTGAAAGACAAGGTGATGAGGAGGGATGTATGCCCCAACTGCTCAAGGGATCTCAGGTGTTGCAAGCAGTGCAACTTCTATGACCATCACGCCTACAACGAATGCAAGGAGGTGATGGCCGAGCGGGTTATCGACAAGGAACGGGCCAATTTTTGCGAATATTTTGTACCCAGAGGCTCTTCCTTTTCGATCCCGGACAGGGCAGCGGATGCCAGAGAAGCACTCGAGGCCCTTTTCAGAAAATAGTCGCATCCGGTAGAGGTCTTAGGCTCAGACTGCGCTCAACGCTGACGAGCGACCGCCTTTTTTACGCAATCCAGTGTTGCATTCATTTTATGGTGAGGCTGGTTGAAAAATATGACGAAGTAGTAAAACTCGCCCAGACCATCATCTATGTATCCCACCCTGGTGCGAACTCCATTGAGTGAACCTGTCTTGTAATAAACCTGATCCTTTTTCATGAGGAGATGTCTGTAAGGCTTGAACTGTTTCAAGACGGCCAACATGTCAAGGGCCGACAGGCGGTTCTCTCTCGAAATCCCTGATCCCTCCACGATCTTGATGTTCTGTAATCCGATCTTTTTTTGGGCAAACCCCGTGACGGCATCAACCCCATTAGCCAGGGTCGCCGGCGAACCGTATACTGAAGCGCCCAGGGAAAGAAAGAGCTGATTGGCCATGAAATTGCTGGATGATTTCAGCATCTTCTGAACAACCGTTTCCAAGGGGAAGACGGACTCGTACCTATAGACCAGCCTATCATCAGGTCCCACCTTCCCAAAACGGGTGGTCCCATCGGACGCGACCCCCTTTTTTTGCAAAAAGTACAGAAGCAATTCCCCTGCATAACGGGCGGCGTCCCTGGAGTCGTGCAAAAAGGTGTATCGTCCTTGCTGCAAACCCATAGAACAAATCCAGTCCCTGGCAAAGGGGATCAAAGGCGTCTGCTTCTCTCCAGAAACAATCCTACCCTTTTTGTCCCGTCGAAAAGCGACCGTATTGAAATTGGCGCTGAGCGCGCTGATCGGGGCATCATAGGGGTTGGTTGATCCATTGCAGCCCGGTATGGCGATCTGCGGGGAGAAATAGCTGTCATCCAGTATAAGCGATTGAAATCTTTGGAGTTTACCTGATAGAACATCGGCAAGTTCTTCTAAGACCTCCGAGACCAGGAGGGGATCGCCATATCCTTTCACCTTGAGGTTCTGAAGGGGATCCATATAGAATTCCGTTCGGAACCTGTAGGACGGTCCAAGCTGTTCGAGGGCTGCGAGGGTGGTCAATACCTTCAGGGTCGATGCCGGAATGCACTTTTTCCTCTCGTTCTTCCGGTAGAGGATCCTTCCACGCGGGTCTGCAATCAGGAGGGCGTCTGTTGCGGTGATGTTTGCCAGACAGGGAAGGCCCTGTTTACTCACGGCAGCATGAGGATGGAAAAGGAAGAGCCCAGTGAGCGCCATCCCAAGCCCTATCGCCCACAGGGTTCTCCTGCCGGAGCTGGCAAAGAGACGGCCGCTTCTGCGGGCAGGTTTCAACAGGGGGCCTGGCATGGAATTCATCTGGTCTTGGGCTGGTAGGTTTCGTAGTACAGCATGACCCGTCTTACAAATTCCCAGGTCTCAGGGAACGGGGGCACCCCGTTGTACGATTCCACTGTATCCGGCCCGGCATTGTAGGCAGCCAGAGCCAGGATCTTGTTGTTCTTGAATCGCTTCAGGAGGAGGCTGAGGTAGCGGGTCCCGCCGAAGATGTTTTCTTCCGGGTCAAGGGGATCCGACACCTCCATGTCGCCCGCTGTGCCGGGCATCAACTGCATCAGCCCCTGGGCGCCCTTTGAAGAGACCGCCCGGTGGTCAAACCCGGATTCGGCCTTGATAACGGCCTGGATGAGGTGCGGTTCAATTCCGAACTGCGTGGAGGCCTGCCTAATAATTCCCCGGTAATCATCAAGATATTTGCCAAGGGCCTCCCGGGAACTCGGGACAAAGATGCGGTAGCGGCTGTCGGTCTTTATGTTGGTAAAATGCCACACCCCGTTCTTGTCCACGTACCGGTAGATCTCCGCCTGGGCAGGGACAGCTACAGACAGCGATGCTGCCAGAGTCAGGGCGGCTGCCCAGCATATGCGCGAAAAAAATGGCTTCACCCTAATCGCTTCCAGTCTGCAAGAAACTTTTCCAGTCCGATTTCGGTCAATGGGTGCCGGATCAACTGCTGAATCACCTTGAAGGGGATCGTGGCAATGTCGGCGCCCATGAGGGCCGCATCCAGCACATGGATCGGATTGCGAATGCTCGCAACGATCACCTCCGTATCAAAGCCATAGTTTTCATAGATGGTCAGGATCTGCTCTACCAGATCCATTCCCACATGGCTGATGTCGTCCAGCCTCCCGACAAAGGGGCTGATGTATGCAGCCCCGGCCTTGGCGGCCATCAACGCCTGGATCGGTGAAAAACAGAGGGTCACATTGGTCTTGATCCCTTCCCTGGCCAGGATCGCAACGGCCTTCAGCCCTTCTTCGATCAGGGGGATTTTCACCACAATGTTACGGGCAATTCGGGCCAGATCCCGGGCCTCTCTCACCATCCCTTCTGCATCAAGACTCACCGCCTCTGCGCTCACCGGGCCGTCAACGATGTCGCATATTTCCTTGATGAGTCCCTTGAACTCTCTTCCCTCTTTCGCCACCAGGCTCGGGTTGGTGGTCACGCCGTCCACCATGCCCAATGCGCTGGCCTGTCTGATCTCTTCGATGTTTGCCGTATCGATAAAGAATTTCATATATCCCCCCTGCTTTTATTGATGATTTTCGATTGTCGATTGTCGATTCAGAACCTCGCCCAGAACATGTCGCGAC
>CAYPDL010000027.1:0-37113 GCA_964409475.1 uncultured Desulfobacteraceae bacterium
CACAGAGAAACACTATTTTTTGGGTTTATCATCTCGCCACTTTTGTTTTTCTTTGTGCCTTTGTGTCTCCGTGTGAGTCATCGGTTTAGCTCAGCTCAGGCACTTTAGACGCTGTTACATGCCGACGCCGTCAATTGCTGTTCCACACTCGGGACAGGTTCCATCCTGTAAACGATCCCGTATAAGTTCTAATCCATAGCGTTCAATAGGCACGGCCCCACAGGAATGGCAGTACGTATGTTCCCCACCCTCTCCCGGCACGTTTCCATCATACACATACCAGAGGCCCTCTTCCACGCCGATGTCGCGAGCCCGTCGCAGGGCGCCTACCGGCGTTCGCGGTCTATCCAGCAACTCATATGTGGGATAAAACATAGCTTCCTTCATCATCCGACGCCCTTCTCCTTCCGGACCTGGTTCTATCCCAACAATCGGAGTCGCTTCCCGATCAACCCATGCCGGTTGGATCGCGCGTCGTCTCATCCATTGGGGTCGCTTTTATCTATCATCATCGTGCCACTCACAAAGTCGACGCTTTTGATCATTCCTTCGACAAAAGTTCTTTCTCCAAAAAGGTCGAACGCCCAAAATCCGGCACCCTCTGCCTCTATCCTGGCCACATCTTTCATGACCTCATTTTGCTCATTTCCCAAAACCGTGTAAATCGTGCTCAAACACATAGATCCCTCCAAACGAACACGCCCCGCTCCCGCCCTCTCTGGCGGTTTTTCATCATGGCCTTCGCAGCCGAGCGAGGGGGCTATTCACGTCTAAGAACTCGGCTGGTTTCTGCCAGGAGTTTATCGAATATGTCTCCTGCCGCATGCAGGGCCTCTCCCCTCTCTAAATAGCGGCCTTCCAGAGAGGCATCAAATACATCCGGATCATTTGGTATGGTCCCGATGACCTTTATCCCCCTGTTTTTGAGTTCACCTTCCAGCCTCTGGGCCACCTTTTCCGAAGGCGCCTTGTTCAGGACCGCAACCGCTTCCTTTTTCATGCCAGCCGCGAGACCTTTGATCTTTTCGGCGATGATGATAGACTCAAACGACGGTTCGACGACCAGAAGGACCTCGTCGATCCCCTCATCAATCCCCCTCCCGAAATGCTCGACACCTGCCTCCATGTCTACCAGGGCAATCTCCTTTTCACCGAGGCGAAGCTTTTTCAGGAATTCCCGGCTCAGCACCCCCATGGGGCAGGCACACCCTTCAAGGGACTGGAGGATCTTCCCGATACTCACCAGCATCCGTCCATCTCTCCGCTGCATATGGGGATACTGAATGTCTTTTACGGTGATCTCGGATCGGTCAAACAGACCGGCTGCCCCCATCTTTTTCTTTACTGAAGCCTTCCCCCCCAGAAGCTCCATGAGAGGCACAGGCGGGGCTTCGAGACCCAGCGTCCTGAAGAGACCGGAGTTCGATTCGTCGGAATCCACCACCAGAACAGAGTACCCTTTCTCCTGTGCCGCGCTGGTCAGCAAGGCGACAACCGTGCTCTTTCCACTACCTCCCTTTCCACAAACAGATATCTTCATGATTTAAGTCTCCACGTTTTCATATTTGAACCCCGGACATGCCAACCCGATATAGAAGATTTGCGATGGTTGATTGAAAAAATGCTTAAAAACAGGATAAGGAATCAGGTCATCAATCCTCTAGACTTCCCTGCATCCAGGGCGCTCGATCCCTTTGCCCTGATCTTCACTCTAATCACCTCTCTTAAAAACTGCAATGCCTCCTGGGCATCATTGTCCATTAATATGGCCTCTACCCTCATTAGGTCTTCATCTGAAAATTCAAGAATAGTCTTGGCCATTTTACTCTCTCCATTTCTAAAATTACCCTTTGGCCTCTTTCGAATTCTGGATAGTGGGCAATCGGGATTAAACTGAAATTCATTTCATAACCTTCTATATAATGATGCTGCTCATCCTTTTCTTCCTTTTCCTTTTTCTTTTCGCCTTTGATAGTCAGAAGATCCCCCGAGATGCTGACGTTCACATCCTTCGCCTCCAGGCCCGGCAACTCCGCCTTGATGAGGAGCTTGTCTTCGGTCTCCGAAATATCCACTGAAGGCGACCACTCCTCTCCGAAGGCCCTGACAAGAGACCTTTCTCTAAAGAATTTGTCCCAGAGACTGTCCATTTCTCCCCGAAATGGATTCAGCCCTCCAAAAGGTTTCCAGGGTACTAAATCCATGAATACCATCTCCTTTACAGGAATTTGCCCTCCCCGGGCTGAAACACAGGGCGCTTGTTTCATAATTCATCATATCAATATCTGTGCCACTGTAGCGGAGATCTTCTTTTGAGATGCAACTGTGTAAGATTGTTTGCATAACCAATTGATAATATTATATAAAGATAGTTCACCGCTGAAGGGATGATCCAAAAATCAGGTTGCCAAAATACCTTTATCACCCATTGCCTGAACGTTACCTATCCAGATGGTAACGATCTGTAGCGTTATGGTAACGTTGTATTCTCGGGCAGGCATTGGGTGCTCGTTCCCGCAAAAACCTCCCAACGCCAACAAGATGTCCGAAGTACTCCTTGACGGGTCCCGCCTGTTTCGCTATGTTTCCCCTCATGACGGACGGCCTTTTACCTGACATCAACAACGTTCCTCATTGTTACAGTAGATACGGTTACTCATGAACAATACCCCCTCCCAGGAAGCCCTGAGGCAGATGGTCTCCCGGTGGCTCCCTCCCCACCAGGTGCCTAAACGGTTTCGAATCCACACCGATACCAGTGATTTCTTTCAGGTGGAATATGACGACGTGGTCGTCCTGAACGGCCGCTTCTATCTCATCCGCCATAATGCCAAGGAACTGCGGTTCGGTCTCGAGGACGACGTCAAATACTGGGTCAAACGTGCGGTTGACCTGGAAGACGGCAGCCTGAAAATCATGAAACTGGTATTTTATGAGAGGTTCATGTCCCGGATCGGGGACATCGAATTTGAGTGTTTTCGAAGCCCCAAAAAGGAGGCCCGCATCCTCGATCTCGTCTCCGGGCTCAGAAATTTCATGCACGGGTATTCCATACCCGATGAAAAGGGCAACCTCATCCGCGTACTTGATTTTATCAAGGGAAAGACCTTGGCTAGCCATGTGGAAAATATGGATATGGATCACGAAGCCTATTACCATGATCACTTCCCGGGGATCCTGAACCGGTTTTTTGAATGCGTGCAGGCCATCCGGTTTCTGCACGACAATGGCGAGAGGCATGGAGATATCCGGCGGGATCATATTTTGATCGACCAGGAAACAGGCGATTATCGCTGGATCGATTTTGACTTCAATTATCACCACAGGGAGAACATATACGGCTATGACCTATTCGGCCTGGGCAATATCCTGGTGTTCCTGGCAGGGATGAGAGATGTGTTGCTGCCGGATCTCAAAAAGGACGGGCACCCTCTTCTAAGCACGTTGAGCGAGGCAGACCTGAATATCGTTTTCCATAATCGCGTAGTCAATCTCAGGAAGATCTACCCTTATATTCCAGAATCCCTCAACCGGGTTCTGCTTCACTTTTCAAGGGGGGCCAACCGGTTTTATGAGCATACATCCCAGCTCTTGGATGATCTGGGCCAGGTCAACATTGATCATTAATCAAAAACTCTGTTAGATGGACGTTGGCCCTGCCGCGGGCCTTGCGCATACCGTGAGAGGAAGGAGAAAAGAGATGACTGAAGCAGAAAGGACCTTTAACAAGAATATCCTGATTGCCGTGGACGAGTCAGAGAATGCCCGTCGGGCAGTCTCCTATGTGGGTCAGCTCCTGGGGGGCCTTCCGGGCTTCAAGGTCACCGTCCTGCACGTGGTCCCCGAACCGGAGGACGATTACTTCCCCACTGCCGCCCAAAAGGAGGAATGGCTGTCTAAATATGTTCAAAAAATCGAGACCCTGTTGGAAGAGTGCCGCCAGACCCTGATCGGGAAAGGATTTGACCCGAAAGATGTCAGCGCCCGCTCCACGCTCCGCTACTGTCCCTCCATGGCCGAGTGCATCCTGTCCGAACGTGATGAAACCCAATACAGTACCATTGTGGTCGGCAGACAGGGCCTCTCGCGGGGCGAGGAGTTCATTTTCGGGAGCGTCTCCAGCAAGATCGTCAAGCACGCACGGAACTGTACCGTGTGGGTGGTGGAATGACACCGATTTCGCAAAAGAGAGGTTGGAACTGAAGCGTTTTTGTCAGATGCGGCCGCCTACGCACCGAGGCAGCCGAAGAGTGGGATTAAACAACGACGAGACACACCATAAAAAAAGCCCGCCGAAGCGTGCTAATTTATTGAAATCATTGGTGGAGCTGAGGGGGATCGAACCCCTGACCTCATGACTGCCAGTCATGCGCTCTCCCATCTGAGCTACAGCCCCTGGTTTTCTGGAATCATTCGGACGGTTCCCCTATCATTGAAGGGCCGACCTGAAGAATAATTGGTATTTCTATATCAGGAAGCGTGGACGTGTGTCAATATGATATTGACATTCTTTTTTATTCTTTAGTATAATTTTTTTTTAAAGAGTGAAAACAGTGCCGGAGTGGTGAAACTGGTAGACGCGCTGGACTCAAAATCCAGTGATCCTTGCGATCGTGTCGGTTCGATTCCGACCTCCGGCACCAATAATATCAGGGGGTTAGCTTAAAAAGCCAACCCCCTTTTTATTTTGACAGTTTTTCCGTTTTTGTTGTTTTTTCTCTATTTCATAGCAGTGAGATGGCACGAAAGAGACAGAACTCTCTGCTAACGGAAGTGCACGATTTATTGACTTTCAACAATGCGTTGCGTCTCCTGCGCAATCTTCAATCCCTCATCGGTCGGGATAACCAGAACCTTGACCTCACTGCCAGGCGGACTGATCTCCCGAACCCCGTTTCCGGTGGTGAGGTTTCTTTTCGGGTCAACCGCAATACCCAGTCTGTTCAGGCCCCGGCAACACAGGTCCCGGATAAGGGGGGCGTTCTCCCCGATGCCTGCCGTAAAGATCACGGCATCGAGACGCTCAAGGGCCGCAAAATATGCCCCGATATATTTGCGGATCCTGTAGGCATAGACATCTATCGCGATCGTGGCCCGTCTGTCTCCGGCCTCCATCCGGCTGATCACGTCTCTCATGTCATTGGTCCCGCAGATCCCCTTCAGGCCGCTCTCCCTATTCAGCAAGATCTCGATATCTTTGAGCGACATCCCTGAAATACCCGCCAACACAAATGGAAGCGAAGGGTCCACGTCGCCTGAACGGGACCCCATGACCAGACCGGCCAGGGGCGTCATCCCCATGCTGGTATCGATGCTTTTTCCCCCCTTTATGGCCGTCATGCTGGCCCCGTTGCCCAGATGTATGGTGACCAGGTTCAGATCTCCCAGGGGACGATTCATATAGGCCGCGGCCCGCTCCGCCACATACGCGTGAGAGATCCCGTGAAAGCCGTATCGTCGAACCCGCTTCTTTTCATACAAGTCAAAAGGGATCGCATAAAGAAAGGCCCTCATAGGCAGGGTCTGATGAAAGGCCGTATCAAACACCGCAACCTGCAGCGCATTCGGAAAGAGAGACGCGGCCACCTCGATCCCGATCAGATTGGAAGGATTATGCAACGGCGCCAGCGGGATATTCTCCCGGATGGCCGAAAGGACCTCTTTATCAATTACCGTGGTGCTGCGAAACCTCTCCCCCCCATGGACGACCCGGTGTCCTACTGCAGTGATATCATCCCGCCTTCTGATGACGCCGTGTTCCGGGTCCATCAGGAAATCGATGATATGGTGCATTCCGGTGACATGGTCGGGAATTGCCGTCTCCATTGACTTCAAAACAGGCTCTTCCCCGGGTATGATTCTCCGGTGGGTGAGAAGGCCCGTGTCTTCGCCTATTTTTTCAGCCAGACCTGACGCCATTCGTCTGTGATGCGCCATGTCAAACAGCTCATATTTGATGGAAGAACTCCCCGTGTTGATGACCAGTATCTTCATAACAGCCCCTTATCATACGCTCCAGTTCAAAGGCAGCTATCCTGTCTGAAACAGGGCCTCATTGTCAAGTCCCTAAAATTCCTTGACCTGTTCACAGATTTTGTTGTAACTCTTTAGCCTCTTGATAGAAGGCGGGGCAACATGACAGGCCTTTTTCACATGCCTAACGTGTTACATTTTGTTTAGTTTTTCGAGATGCCAAGCATGTACCGCCGTGAACCCAAACCGAGGAGGTAGAAATGAAAAACGCCCACTATAAAAAGCTCTTCAGTCCGATCAAGGTAAACGGCCTCAGTCTCAAAAACCGCATCACCATGGCCCCCCTTTACTTAGGGTACGCTTCCGAGGGAGGAAAGGTATCTCCGCTGATGCTCCATCATTACAACCAGATGGCGCAGAGCGGCGCCGCACTGATCGTGGTTGAGAATGCAAGCATTACTCCCAACGGGATGGGCTCGCCCCGGACGATTCGCTGTGATCACAATCGATATCTGAGCGGCCTTGAGGAACTGGCACATTGCATAAAGAGTGAAAAGGCCCGTGCGGGGCTACAGATCAACCATGCCGGCCGTTTTGCCTACGTCACTGAGCCGGTTGCGCCATCGGCGGTCCCCGCCTTTAACAGGACCCCTCGCTCCCTCACCAGGAGGGAGATAACAACCATCCAGAAGCAGTATGCCCAGGCCGCGCTCAGGGTTCAAAAGGCAGGGTTCGACCTGGTGGAACTTCATGGCGGCACCGGATACCTCCTTTCCCAGTTCGTATCGCCCAGGACCAATAAGCGGGACGATATCTACGGTGGCGGCATCGAAAACCGGATCCGGTTTTCCCTGGAGGTATTGAAACGGGTCAAGGATCTGGTAGGCGATTTCCCTGTCGGGTATCGATTCCTGGCTGACGAATGGCTGACGGATGGCCTTCACCTGGATGAATCCCTGGTCCTGGCAAAGGCGTTAAAAGAACATGGCGCGGCCTACATCTCTGTCATGGGGGGAACCTATGAGTCCTTCTTTCTTCCCGAGATTATCAAAAAATCCCAGAAACCCGGCTATATGGTCCCCCTGGCTGCCGCTGTCAAGAAGGCGGTCAAGGTCCCGGTCATCACGGCCGGCCGCATCTCGACCCCTGCCCGGGCGGAGTCCATTCTTCAAGATAATAAGGCGGATCTCATCGGGCTGGCCCGCATGCTCTGGGCAGATCCCGACTGGCCGAAAAAGGCCCGTGAAGGACGGGGCAACGCCATTATCAAGTGCAGTCCCAAGTGCGATGCGTGCTTCAATCTGGTCATGAAGGGAAGGCCTGCGCTCTGCACCCGATGGAACAAGGAAAAGCGGGCCGAGTACAGCGGGATGTTTCAATAATTCTCCAGGTTCGGCCAATCTTCAATCCCCGCAACACGGAGCGGCAGTGAGGGCGGCCACCCGGCCTGCCCGTTCCTTCAGACGGTCACTGTCGAGCTTCAGGAGGTCATCGATCCCATTCAGATCCTCCTGCTCAAAGAGCCGGCCGACCATCCGATGGACCCCGTCCACGTAGGGGCCTGTGGTCTCGATCTGCGCATAGATATTCGGGGGCAAAAGCGGTTTCAGTCCCTCTTTGCTCCCGGTCTTCCAGAAAGATAAGGCACCTTCCATGAGCCCGACAATCTGATTGCTGCTCTCCACATGGCTTTGCTTCCGCAGAAAATGGGAGAGGGGGTCCTTGCGCATACAGATTTCATCGATCCGGGTGGAGATATCCCGCATGACCCCTTCCGCGCCGATATCGCTGAAAAAGGCCGGCAACAGGCGGCCCAACTGTTTGACCAGATGATAGACCGGGCCGATGTCGCTGTTGAGCAATTGGGTGATATCCCGGGGAAACAAATCGGTATCTTTGATAAAGGCGCCGACCAGCGAGAGATGGATAGATCCTATTGAACCTTCAATGAAGAGTCAAGTAAAGAGACCCCTATCCGATTCTCCACATCAGGGAAACCCCATTCTGGGGCTGGGTTTCACTGATCCGAACGACCGAAATAGATTCCCGGGACCCGCGTCTGCTGAACACTTCGAAACAATGGGAAAAAACCGTTTCGAGGCATCAAGACCCTTTTTCATCGGAATTCATGTCCTCAAGTGTCTTCCCTCATTCCATTGCCATGATAACATTGTCGTTTTTTCCTTGACTCACTTGTGGGACTCTCTATACTGAAGGGAAATTTCTCATCATCTTCCACCATTACGCGATCACCGCCCTATTTCTCAATCGCTCGCTCCTTGCTCAAGGGATGATGGTATTGAGAGGCATTATCCAAACGGCCATACAATAGGCGAATGTAACGGGCCACACCCTCTTAACCATCCGACCCTTTTTGATCTTCTTGTTGACAGCAGAGACGATGCATTAGCGATCAAACGCCATGTTGAAGTCCGCTTTATCTCGGAAGATGACGTTGTTGACGTGAAGAAGGCTTAAGGACCCCCTGTAAGTATTGGCCTGTCTCCCTTAACGTATCTCGTATTGGAGTGGTCATTGTCATGTCGCCTTTAGTCTCTCATAGCCTTGGGCACCCATTCCTCACCGATGCGCCAAACAGGATGAATAGAAGGGACTTCCTGAAAATTACCGGCCTCGCCACCCTCGGGATCTTGGCGGGGGGTGTCCACGTTCAGGCAAGCACCCCCACTGCAGAACTGGTCCTAACCAACGGAAAAATCATCACAGTAGATCCTCTTGATTCAATAGCTCAGGCCGTGGCGGTCAAAAACGGCAAAATACTTGATGTCGGCGACGCCGAAAAAATTGCCCAATATATCGGCAACAACACCCGGACCGTGGATCTGAAGGGGAAAACCGTCACCCCCGGCCTGATCGATGCCCATGCCCACCTCCCGTTTTTCGGTTTAAGAGAAAATGGATGGTTCCTGAACCTGCAAGGGATGCGCTCAAAGGAAGAGATCCTTGAGGCCCTGGCCCAGAAGGCCAGGAAAACCCCGAAGGGGGAATGGATCTCGGCATGGGGAGTGGAGAGTATGTCCATGTCTTACCTGAACAAGGAGGATCTGGATCGTGTAAGCACATCCCATCCCATGCTGGTGGTCTTCACCGGAGGCCAATGGGGCTTTACCAATAGCCTTGCCTTAAAGATTGCAGGCATAGACAAAGACACCTCCGATCCCACGGGCGGCAGGATCGGAAAATCCGCTTTAGGAGGTAATCCTGACGGGCTCCTGGCCAACTACCCTGCCTTGAACCTGGTGAGGATGCACATGCCTCTTCCCGATGAGGCGCAATCTCGAGAGGCCCTCCTGCATGCCGCCAACCTCTATGCGGCTGAAGGGGTCACCACGGTTCACGACAATTTTTTCAGCCTTGGCACGCCCTATTTCCATCGGGCATATTTTCATACGACCCGCAACGGACAAATGCCCCTAAGGATAAAGGTTTGGCCTTATATTCCCAACGCCTCAATCGGGAAAAAGGTGCAATATGCGCTGTTTCAATCTCACGAATCCTATCCTCAGTCAAAAATTAGGAATCTGATCTCGTATCAAAGGGAATCTCCCGAACTCTTCAACTCCCTCTGGGGCGGTTTCAAGATGGCAGTGGATGGGGCCGGAGGGGGGC
This sequence comes from uncultured Desulfobacteraceae bacterium, assembly GCA_964409475.1. Taxonomy (GTDB): domain Bacteria; phylum Desulfobacterota; class DSM-4660; order Desulfatiglandales; family Desulfatiglandaceae; genus AUK324. Next base: position 9,604 of record CAYPDL010000027.1, read on the forward strand.
TCTGGCATTTCAGCCCCTATGCCATCCCCCTTCACAAGCCGGATGAATTGCACAAAATGTTCAGGCTTTTTCATCAGGCAGGCCATCAGGTCAGCGTCCATGCCGTGGGAGACAAGGCCGTTGACCAGCTCCTGGATGCTGTGGAGGCCTCCCTCAAGGAGCACCCCAGACAAGACCATCGCCACCGTATCGAGCATGCATTGGGCCCCCGGACGGGCGCTTTTGAGAGGATGAAAAGATTGGGGGTAACCGTCTGCACACATCCCCAATGGCTTTTTGGCTGGGGCGATAAATGGCAGGGCCTTAAGATACGCGAAAACGACATCGGGGTCATACCGCTGAGGTCCTATCTAAAGGCAGGTATAACAGTTGCCCTTGGGGCCGACCCGCCGGCCTTCCCCATCTATAAGCCCCAGGTGGCCCTGTGGCAGGCAGGGGCAAGGGTCACACGGGACGGATACCGGTATGATCCGGCAGAAGGCATATCCATTCAAGAGGCCTTGCGGGCCCAGACTATGGGGGGCGCCCACGCGGGTTTCCAGGAAAAGGAGATCGGTTCGATTGAAAAGGGAAAAGAGGCCGATATGGTCGTCTGGGACAGAGATTTTTATACGATTCCTCCGGATGAAATACGCAACGTAAAAGCAGAAGCAACCCTGGTGGGCGGGAAAGTTGTACACAGATCCGAAGAAACAACCCTTTTCTGACCGATTGAAACGATTCCCTGTTTTCCGATGCACTCTTATATGCGAGGGTTTCTGACACCCGAATGATGATTACGTCTGGCAGGCATTTCAATGAACCACATAGCATAAGGAGCGGTCCGAAATGAAAAGCGCTAATGCATTGCTCATTGGTATTTTCCTGGTAACTTTTTCAGGTTTTCTTCCGGGATGTGTTACGGACACGGCATCCCTTAAAATAGAAAAAAGCTTACCCCAAAGCAAGTTGGCCTATTACAACGATTCTTTTGACAAACTCCGTACCGATTTGTGGGATAAGGCCGGGTATATTCCCAATGAGATAGTGGAGACCAACTTTAAGCTGGCGAGAATGAAGATTAAAGATGGAAAATTATGGGTGCAAACCGAAACCGGCTCCTTCAGCACAGGCGGGTTGGGGTCCAGATATACCATCAGGGGGGACTTTGACATACAGGTGGATTGTCAGATCGATTTTCTGGAAGGTATTCACGACATGGATCAGTTGGTGGTCTTTGCTGCCATTGGGAAAGAAAAAGAGATCGGGAGGGATGACACGGTTTCCTTGGGCCTCCTTAAAAAGGGGGGCCGCGATTTCAGTACCATTTTTTCATCAGCCAGGGAAAATGGGAGGTTATATCCTGGAAAATGGCATAAGATAGAGAGCTTCGATGGAAGCTTGAGGATAGTGAGAATAGGAGATGAGATAAGTACGCTGTTTAAGAAAAAAGGAGACACCGAATGGGAAAAAATGGATACCTTTCGGTCCACCCCGAACGATATTATGCTCGGATTTAAGCTTCAAAACTTTGTGTTAATCAGGACTTCTATTACAGCGAGATCACCCATTACAGCCACCTTCGATAATTTCAGGATAAACGCAGCAGAGGAGATAGTAGAAGAGGATATATGATCCACATGCCAGAGATTTGAATTCCATCCGGTCTTATACCCGACGGGAGGGCATTATGAGAAAAATAGAGTTTTGGCTTTTTGCCTTGTGCTTGATATGCTTGTCTTTTTTAGCAACCAAAGCCATTGCCTCAGAAGAAGCAAGGTTTAGCCCATCCACCCCTTCTACCGGGTGCGATACGGCGCCATCTCTCTTCTGGAAAGGGAAGTTTGCCTCACAGAAAGAAGATGCCTACCGGTACTATACGGAGGCCATTGACCTCTGCCCGGGTTTTATCAGACCTTATGAACTGGTCGGCGACTATTACCGCAAAAAAGGAGATGAAAAAAAGGCCATAGAGTTTTTTACAAAGGCTGCCGATTTAGGGAGTGTCAATTACAAATTGTACTACTTGTTGGCCAGCCTATTCTTTCAAAAGGGCGATCTTGACGAAGCAAGCAGATATCTCAACAAATCCCTTGACATAAGAGGAGATTACCCGAAATCACTGACCTTAAAATCCAAAATTGAGAAAGAGAGAGACACGAGTGGCCCTAAAATCATTCTTTATGAGCCATCTACAAGGCGGGGGCTGAATCTGGTTAGTCAGGGCCAAACCATCTCAGTAAGGGGCATTGCAACAGACAAGAGCGGGCTCTCATGGGTCAAAGTGAACAAAATGGAGACCCCTGTTGATAAACATGGGAATTTCCTGAAAGATGTTCCGATCAAGGTGGGGACCAATACAATCGTTGTAGAGGCGGCCGATCGCCTCGGAAATCAATCAACCTTATCCGTAACCATAGAAGGAAAGGAATATACACTGCCCCCGCTAACCAAAGTGGAGACCCCTTCACAGGAGAAAGACCTATATGGAAAATCCTTTGCCATCGTCATTGGAATAAACAGCTACGAAAAATGGCCTTTGTTGGAGTTTGCCGTCAATGATGCCAGGGCTATTACAGAAAAACTGAAGGAGACCGGATTCGATCACATCACCGTTATCTTAGATAAGGAGGCGACACAGCGGAGAATCCTGACAGAGCTTTTTGATGGGCTGCCAAAGAAGGTAGGGCCCAATGATCGCGTGGTATTTTACTTCGCAGGTCATGGCCAAACAGAGGATTTACCGAAAGGGGGAAAGAGAGGTTACATCATCCCTGTTGATGCTGAAATGTCCGATTATTCAGCCGCAGCCATTTCCATGGATCAGATAAGGTCTCTTTCCAGCCGCATATCTGCAAAGCACATTCTCTATGTCATGGACTCCTGTTATTCTGGGCTCGGACTCAATAGATCCGGTGGGGTTTCACCCAAGATCAGTGATTATTTGAGGAAGATATCCTCCATGCGCGTGGTTCAGATCATCACTGCCGGGGGCAAGGGAGAGCAAGTGCAGGAAAAGGGAGGCCATGGACTCTTTACCACTTATTTTCTTAACGCCCTTGGGGGAGAGGCGGACTTTAATAAGGACAACGTCGTAACCGGAACCGAGCTTGGGGCCTATCTCAGACCGACAGTCTCTAATGCCTCGGGGCAGGCCCAGACCCCATTATACGGCAGGCTTGAAGGAGAGGGAGAGTTTCTCTTTTTTGTTGGGAAAAAATGATCAACCCGCTACCTGGGAGGGTAAATAATGAAACGTTTTCTATTAATCAATCTGGCTCTTTTCTTTGTGACCCCTCTGTCCCTCCTTTTTTCGACCGGGGGGGACGTCATTGCGGAACAGACAGAAGAAGATGCCGTATCCTTCCGCTGGGCATTCGGCGCGATGGTGGGGTCAACAGATGACCGCAGGCTCGTCGCCATTACACGGGATACCGTCTTGAAAACCGGGGATCGTTTAAAGATGCTGATCGAGCTTAAGAACAGATGCTTTGTATATCTATTTTATAGAACCGCAGAAGACGACATATGCCTCCTGTTCCCTTACGATCTAAACCTGTTTGAATCAGACTATAAGACAGGCGAGAAGTATTACATTCCCAGGGGGAATACATGGTTTGAACTGGACAAAAAAGTTGGGCTTGAAACCTTTTATCTCCTGGCTTCTGCCAAACGACTGGAACAGCTTGAGGAACAATGCCGGAAGTACGAATCTGCCGGCGGTGAAGAGAAAAAGAAACTGGCCAAACGGCTGCTTACTGAGATCCGCAACATAAAAAAGAAGCATCGAACCCTCGCAATCCCTGCAGAACGTCCCATCCCAATTGGCGGCAATGTGCGGGGCGGCCTCGATGAAAAGGACGCACCACTCCCTGATATCGACCCAATTGCGTCTGAAGTTTGTGCAGTTAACTTCTACAGCAAGACATTCACCATTGAACATGAATAAAAAACGGGATCGACGCATAACGATCCTCTTGGTCGTCTTGTCTTTCAGTGCCGCCCACTTCTGCTTCTGGCTCCTGCCTGACCTGTTTGAGACCTGGAACGCCAAAGCCATTGACCGATTATTTCTGTTCAGGGCATCTTCCTCGCATTTCCAACCTGGTTATGACGACACCATCGCCCACATTGATATTACGGATACCACCCTTAGGAGGCTCAATAGCTTCTACCTTACACGGGCACATTATGCCAGGGTGATACGAAATCTGGCAGCCATGAATGCCTCGCTTCAACTGTTTGATTTCATATTTATAGCAAGGTCTAATGATTCGGAAGATCGTGCATTGATCGATGCGGCCGAAAAGGCCGGGAATGTATACATGGGGATGGCCTTCAACATGTTCGATGACCAAGACCGCCAACGACGCATCTCCTCGGACGTAAACGAAATCCCCTATCTCGACCGAACAAAATGGGACGTGGTCATTGACGGGACCCCCGAAAGGCTCTGCCAGGGAACAAAACCTATTATAACCTTCCCGGAACTTGCATCGGCCTCACGGGGTTTAGGCTTCCTGAACCTCAAGACTGACCGTGACGGCGTCAATCGTCGCATGCCCCTTCTGGTGAGTTACAAAGGGGCCGTTTATCCGAGCCTATCCTTGCGGAGTATGTGTGATTACCTCAATGTCCCCCCGGAAAAGATCCTTGTAAAACCGGGGAAATCCATAACACTCCAGGATGCCAGACGACCCGGAAAGACATCAGGGCATGATATTGTGATTCCCATTGACCCGCACGGGAACATGTTGATTAACTTCATCGGCCCCTGGGAACGCATGGCACATTACGATTTTGCGGATATTTTTTATGCCTCAGATGACAGGGAAGAAATGGGCATGTGGCGGGATGAGCTGTCAGGAAAAATCCTGTTGGTCTCAGAAGTGACGACAGGGGTTGCCGACCTGGGCCCGGTGCCGACCGACACCCATTTCCTCTCGGGCGGAATACATACAAACGCGATGCATACGATCTTACGGGGGTCGTTTCTCAGGGAGGTTTCGGCCTGGCAAATGCTCGCAATCGAAATTTGCCTTCTCATCATTCTCCTTTTCCTTTCACTACGCCTTTCTCCACTCTGGTTTTCGATGGGAAGCGTAGCCCTTGCCGCATCTTATGTCGGCATTGCGGGGGCAGGCTTTCTCTATGGAAACCTCATTTTTGACATGCTGCAGCCCTTATTCATTCTTGCCTTCGCAATGCTTTCGATTGTTGTCTGCCGCTATATCAGAGAGGAAAAGGATCGGCATTTTGTTCGCAGAACTTTCGGCCGTTATCTGAGCAATGAGGTTGTGGAGGAATTGCTTGGATCACCTGAAGGTCTGAAAATGAGCGGGGAGGCCCGCGAGGTCACCTTTCTTGTTTCTGATTTGAGGGGCTTTACCTCCCTTTCATCCAGGCTCTCTCCCGAGGGAGTCGTTCAGATCCTCAATCATTACTTTGAGTGCATGGTGGATATTATTATGCGATACCGAGGCACCGTTGACGAACTTCAGGGGGATGGCATGCTGGTCTTTTTTGGGGCCCCTCTTAGTGCAAACGATGACCCTGAACGTGCCGTTGCCTGTGCTATCGAGATGCAAAAGATCATCCCGGAGATTAATGAGATACACAGACAAAAAAAGCTCCCTGATCTTTTAATGGGCATTGGCATTCATACCGGAGAGGTGGTGGTTGGCAACATCGGCTCTGAAAAGAGGACAAAATATGGCGCCGTAGGCAGTCCCATCAATACAGCCTATCGCATCGAGTCTTATACTACTGGCGGGCAGATCTTGATCAGCCCCACTACCTACCAAAAGGTACGAAGCCATGTGCTGATACAGAATGCCATGGAGGTTTCTTTTAAGGGTATCGAGCAACCGCTGAAGCTCTATGATGTCTCCGGCATAAAGGGAAGATACGAGGTTTCTCTCCCACCAAAAAGACCTGAAACATCTGCAAAACTGGATCCGCCGTTGGCTATTACCTGTATTCAGTTCCAAGACAAAACGGCATCCACAAAGACCTTGTCAGGGTTCCTGACGGCGATTGTCCCATCCGGCGCCGAGGCCCTGTTGGAGGGAGAAATAGAGGCGTATGCGAATTTCAAAATCCTTTTCGATTCCCCCGAGGGCTCATTACTGCCCGGATTCTACGCAAAGGTTACCTCAATTGGTCAGCGCACTGCTTCGTCTCCGCATATCAGGATTCGTTTGGAATTTACTTCGATTCCCGAGGATACGGAAACCTTTTTGAGAAGAAAAAGGAAAGAAGTACTGGGCAATGCGCCGATAGTATAATTTAAACGATTAGCTCGTCCGTTTGTAAGTCAGCAACCCTAATCCTATTCTTTATGTCATTTCGATCTTGACTCTCTGGAAGTTCAGATCTGTTCGCAGCAGATGCATCCCGTGGGTTCCCAGGCCGGAGAGACCGCAAGAGGCATCTATGGAGCGAGGCATTGCCACCCGTCTTCTTGATCTACTTATCGCTTCTTGAATGCAATTCGAATCGGTATGGAGGTGAGTCCGAACTCTTCCCGCAATTGATTGACCAGAAAGCGTTCGTAGGAAAAATGGATCATTTCCGGCCTGTTGACGAATACAACAAAGGTGGGGGGCCGGGTGCGGGTCTGGGTGGCATAAAAGAATTTGAGCCGCCCCTGCTGCCCTGCCATTGGCGGCACGTGCTTTTCGATGATTTTTTGAACGGCCCGGTTGACAACGCCGGTGCCGATCCGGCTTGAAAATTGATCAAAGACAGTGTCAATTTCCCCAAAGATCTTCATGATCCGCTCGCCGGTCAAGGCAGAGACATGGATCTGCGGGGCGAAAGGAACGAATTTAAGCTTACGTTCGATGGCACGATCCAAAATCTCCCTTTTCCGCGCATCCCCCTTGATCAGGTCCCACTTGTTGACAGTCAGGATTACGCCCTTCCCCTTTTCAATGGCATAGCCGCAGATGCGGGCATCCTGGTCTGAGACCCCTTCATCGGCATCCAGGAGGATCAGTGCCACATGGCAACGATCCAGACTCCGAATGGCCTTGATCATGGAAAACCTGTCTATCTTTTCCGTGACCCTTGCCTTTCTTCGAATGCCCGCCGTGTCGATCAGCAGATATTCCCTGCCGCCGTACCGGAAAAGGGTGTCAACGGCGTCACGCGTCGTTCCCGGAATCTCACTCACCACCAGCCGGTCCTCTTTGAGGATCCTGTTGATCAGTGATGACTTTCCGACATTGGGCCGGCCCAGCACCGCCACCCGTATCTGATCGGGATCATCTTTTTCTGCCTCCGACGGACCGAGTCCCCTCACAACCTCCCGCATAAATTCCTTCACGCCGTATCCATGGGCCGCTGAAATCGGATACGGCGTATCCAGCCCCAGGCTGTAAAAGTCGTGGCCCAGATGGTCATGTTCAGGACCGTCGATCTTGTTGACGGCCAGCAGGACCTTTTTCCGGCTTTTGCGGAGGAACTCTGCCATTTCCTCGTCGCCGGGGACAACTCCCTGCCGGCCGTCTACCATGAAGATGACCCGGTCGCATTCCTCCACGGCCTTTTCTACCTGGCCCCTTACCTCCCTCAGCAGGGGATCCTGGCCCAGGTCTTCAAACCCGCCGGTGTCCACAAGGGTCAGAGAGACCCCGTCCCACGTGATAGGGGCATAAAGCCGGTCTCGCGTAATCCCCGGCTGGTCGTCCACCAGGGCAGCCCGGCTCCTGGACAGACGATTGAACAGGGTCGATTTCCCGACATTGGGTCTCCCCACAATGGCGATTATCGCCGCCATACTACCACCTCAGGCCCTTTCATCACATTCCCTTGCCGCTGCTGGGTCCATAATCAAACGGCGGCAGTGGGATGTCTTCCACAAAAAGGGTATTGGGCTCGATCTCCCTCACTACAACCTGCTCTTCCGCGGAAGTGTACACGTAACCAAAAAAATCCCCGTTGGGCCCTAAGATCTTCCACAGGGTCGGCGGAAAATTCACATAGGAATCCAGCCACTTGACAATGGTGATCGCCACGGACTGGTCTGTCACCGGCACCCATTTTTGGGAAACCACTCGCTTGTCGCCCTGTTTGGGATTGAACATAATGGCAGAGGGGCTCTTGTAAGAAAGCCCGGCATAGTAGATGTGGTACTCCTGCCAGTTCTCGATCAGGTTCTGGATGGCGCTGGCATGTTCGCCGTCCGCCACCCGGATCTTCCCGTATTTCTCAAGCCCTAAACAGCCGGACAGGAAAAACAGGGGCAGCAACATAAATATTGAGATGCCCGACCATTGCCATCTGTGTTTCATGTGACAACCTCCTTTGCGAGCTTGCGCTCTTGTGCGTCATTGTGTTGAGACAGTCTTACTGCCAATCTATAGCAGAAGGGACCGAAAAAACCAAAATGAGCAAAACCAATGGCATGCAAGGCCCCCGGCGCTTCAAATTCCCAACTTCAAACTTTAGTCATCCCGCCTTGCGGGACTCACTTCAGTCACTTTAGTTGCTTCTATTTCCTTCCGCCCCCGTTCCCTGAGTCTTTCAAGGACCACGTAGAGGACCGGCACCAGGACCAGGCTCAAGAAGGTGGAGGCGAGCATGCCGCCAAATACGGCCGTACCCAGTGAGTGTCGGCTGACAGCGCCGGCGCCCGTGGCCACGACCATGGGGACCACCCCGAGGATAAAGGCAAAGGCGGTCATGAGGATGGGGCGCAGCCGTTCCCGAGAGGCACTAACCGCCGCCTCCACGATGGACATCCCCTGCACTCTCAGCTCCCGTGCGAATTCCACGATCAGGATGGCGTTCTTGCTGGCCAGGCCGATGAGCATCACCAGACCGATCTGACAGTAAACGTCATTGGCAATGCCGCGAATGTGCTGGGCTACAAGGGCCCCTAAGATGGCCAGGGGGACCGCCAGCATAACCATGAGGGGCATGACCCAGCTCTCGTACTGGGCCGCCAGAAACAGAAACGCAAAGATCAGGGCCAGGGAGAAGATATAGGGAGCCATGCCGCCGGCCTCGATCTCCTGATAGGCCGTGCCGGTCCATTCGAACCCGTATTCGCTGGTCAGGTTTTTAGCGGATAATGCCTCCATGGTCTCGATGGCCTGGCCCGTACTGTAACCGGGGGCATTGCCGCCGTAAAGAGAAACCGTGCGGTAGAGGTTGTAATGTTTGATGCTCTGGACCCCTCGAATCTGCTTGACCTTGACCAGGGCGCTAAGGGGCACCATGTTGCCGTCTGCAGCCCTTACATAGAGCTTTGCAATATCCTCCCGCTTGGCCCGGTAGGTGTCTTCCGCCTGAATAAACACCCGGTATACGCGTCCGAATTTGTTAAAGTCGTTGACGTACATGGACCCTAAAAACGTCTGGAGGGTGGTGAAGATGTCGGAGATGGAGACCTGAAGGCTTTTGGCCTTGGTGCGGTCCAGCTCCACATAGAACTGCGGATAGTTGACCTCAAAGGTGGTGCTCAGAGGCGTCAGGGCAGGCTGATTCCGGCCCTCTTCAATCAGTTTTCCCGCCAGGTCTCGAAGCTCGGTCAGACTCCCTCCCGTAAGGTCTTGCAGTTCATATTCAAAACCGCCGGTGGTGCTGAGTCCTTCGATAGGGGGCGGCGGAAAGGGGATGATGATCGCCTCGTTGATGTCCTGAATCCGGCCCATAAAGCCACCCATGATCCCTTCAAGACTCAGTTCAGGGGTTTTTCTTTCGTCCCATGGATGGAGCATGACAAAGGCGGCCGCCGATGATGGGTCCATGGCCGAGTTGAGCAGATTATAGCCGCCGATCATGACGACGCTCTGGACCCCCGGCGTCTTTTGAAGGGCCTCTTCCACCTTGCTGCATACGTTGCCGGTCCGGGACAGGGATGCCCCTTCAGGGGCCTGAAGCATGACCATGAAATAGCCCTGGTCCTCGGCCGGAACGAATCCCGTAGGCACAATTGTGAACATATAGTAGGTGGCAAGAAAAAGGCCGGCAAAAACCAGCAGCACCAACACCCAGGCCCGGATGAACCATCGGACCCCCTTCAGGTACTGGCTCCTGGACCATTCAAAGGCCTGGTTGAATTTCCGGAAGAACCAGGTCTGTTTTTTGGGGGTGGGTCGAAGGAGGGCCGCGCACAGGGCCGGGCTGAGGGTCAGGGCGTTAATGGCCGAGATGCCCACGGAAAAGGCGATAGTGAGGGCGAACTGGCGATAGAGCTGACCCGTAATGCCGGGCATGAACGCCACGGGCACAAAGACCGCCATAAGGACCAGGGTGGTGGCAATCACGGGACCGGTCACCTCCCGCATGGCCTCCTTGGTGGCCTCCTTGGGCCCCATCCCCTTTTCATCGATGCACCGCGAGGCGTTTTCCACCACCACGATGGCGTCGTCCACCACGATGCCGATGGCCAGCACCAGCCCGAACAGGGTCAGGGTGTTGATGGAAAACCCGAATGCCTTGAGCACCGCAAATGTTCCTACAAGGGATACGGGAATGGCAATCGCGGGGATCAGGGTGGCCCGCCAGTTCTGAAGGAAGACAAAGACCACCAGAAATACCAGGAGCATGGCCTCTACGAGCGTCTTCAAGACCTCCCTGATCGATTCCTTCACAAAGAGCGTGGTATCGTAGCTGACCGCGTATTTGAGCCCTTGCGGAAATCGTTTTGATAGCCGTTCCATATTGGCATACACCTCTTTGGCCACCTGGAGGGCATTGGCGCCCGGCAATTGAAAAACGCCGATACAGGCGGCCTTGCCGCTGTTGAGGTGCGCAAACCAACCGTAGTTCTCGGCCCCCAGTTCCACGCGGCCCACATCCTTGACCCGCACCACGGAGCCGTCGGTCCGGGTTCGAACAATGATGTCCTCAAACTCCTCGGGCGAGGACAGGCGGCCCAGGGTATTGATGGAATAGGTGAATGTCTGACCCGGGGGCGCGGGCGGATCGCCGATCTTTCCCGCAGCCACCTGGACGTTCTGCTCCTGCACGGCCGCAATGACGTCCATGGCGGTCATCTCCATGCTGGTGAGCTTGTCCGGGTTGAGCCACAACCGCATGGCGTATTTTTTTTCGCCGAATATCTGGACATCCCCCACGCCGGGAAGCCGTTTGAGGATGTCCACGATGTTGATGGCGGCGTAATTGCTGAGAAACAGGTCGTCAAGGGTGTCGTCCGGCGAATACAGGGAGATAATGAGTACAAAATTAGGAGATTGCTTCTGGGTGGTGATGCCGTACTTGCGAACATCCTCGGGCACCTGGGGCTGGGCCATGGTCACCCGGTTCTGGACGTCCACGGCCGCGATGTTGAGATCATAGCCCACGTTAAAGGTCACTGTGATATTGCTGGTGCCGTCGTTGGAGCTGATGGAAGACATGTAGGTCATCCCTTCCACGCCGTTGATCTGTTCCTCGATGGGGGTGGTCACGGTCGTCTCCACCACCTCCGCGTTGGCGCCCGTGTAGGTGGCCTTGACCTGGACCGTCGGCGGCGTGATCTCGGGAAACTGTGCGATAGGGAGCAGGCTGATGCAGACAGCGCCGGCCAGGGATATCACAATGGAAATGACGCCTGCAAAAATGGGTCGGTCAATAAAGAAATCGACAAACATAAGGCTTCCTTAAAGGGGTCTCGCCTGCTATTTTGACGTGGACGGCCCGCTGGTTCCTTTTTCCGTATCAGTGTGGGTTGCTGCCTTCGATTTGCCGTGTTCGGTTGTGGAAGCCGACTGTTTGTCGCCTGCATGAAGCGCCGTATCCCCGGTCTTTCCCTGATTCCCCGGTTTGCCTTCCCGGGGTTGCACCGCCATGCCCGGCCTGACCATCTGCATGCCATCGGTAATGATAAGTTCCCCTGCCTTCAGGCCTTTCCAGACAATCTTCCGGTGATCGTACAGGAATCCGACCTGGACCGCCCGCTTTTCCACCTTGTCGTCCTTTCCCACCACATAGACATACATGCCGCTCTGATCCTCGGCAATGGCCTTTTCCGTAATCAGAGGCGTGTCCGGCACCTCACAAAGGAAAAGACTGGCCTGAACATAGATACCCGGCAACAGCGTCTTTTCAGGATTCGGGACAACAGCCCGCATATTGATGGTATTGGCCGATGGATCAGCCGTGTTGTCGATAAAGTCCACCTTTCCCGGGTGCGAATAGGTACTGCCGTCGGACAGGAGAATGTCCACGGGGATATTTTTCTCCTGCCGGTACTTCAGGATCAGACGCAGGTCCTTTTCACTGGGACTGAAATAGACGTAAATAGGGTCTATCTGCACAATGGTGGCCAGTTTGGTTTCCTCACCCGCGCCCACCAGGTTGCCCACATTGACCAAGGTCCGTCCGATGCGGCCTTTTAGGGGGGAGTACATAGTGCAGTAACCAAGGTTGAGCCGGTCCTGTTTTATTTTAGCCAGGTCAGCCTTGACCGCGGCGGCCGCCTCCTGCGCCCTGGTCTCGTAATTGTCGAGGGATTCCTGCGTCACGAAATCCTGCTCCGCAAGGGGTTTGTATCGTTTCACCTGGTCCTGGGCAAAGGCGAGAGAGGCCCTATCCTTGGCCAACTGGGCCAGGCTTCGTTCCACCTCCGCCTCGTAGGGGGCCTTTTCAATGACGAATACCAGATCCCCTTTCTTGACATCCGCCCCTTCCACAAATCGTCGCTCTTCCAGAAAACCCTCCACACGAGCCCTGATATCCACCACCCTGACCGATTCCGTCGTGGCCACGTAGTTGAGATGAACCGGAACGGTCTGAAGGACCACCTTTTCCACCGTGACGGTCGGAGGCGGCGGCTTGGGGGGTTGTTTTTGTTCTTTCTTGCATCCCCAGAAAAGAAATGCCGTCAGAAGCGACAAGGCCGTCAGAAAAATAATTGACTGTATTGGTGCAATCCGGAAATTAACGGCCATTGGCGGTACCCTCCCCCTTTTCCTGGGACATGGACAGTTCATTCAGACTCTCGGCAGGAAGCCCCGCCCCGATAGCATGCACCAGCTCGGCGTACGATGTGAAGAGGCTGGTCCGGGCCTCCACCCTCTGGGCGCGTGCTGCGGCCAACTGGCTCTGGGCGTTGAGCAACTCTACGATATCCGCGGCACCTGCCCGGTACCGGGCCAATGAAACGTTGTAAGATTCCTTGGAACTGACCAGGAGCGTTTCACTGGTTTCGACCTGCTGGGCCGCGGTATGGACGTTATAATAGGCAGTCCAGACATCCGCGATCACCGACTCTTCTTTTGCCCGAAGGGCCGCCCGCGCCGCTTCTAAGGAAGCCGTGGCCTGCCGGACCCTGTTCCTGAGCGAGAACCCCTCAAAAATGGGAATCTGGAGGGCGAGCCCTCCGTAGTAGTTGGTATCGTTTCCCTCAAAATCGACCCCGTTGACCTTCCCGTTCACCCCTGTCCATCCGGTATTCCCCGTGGCAATCAGCTTCGGCCACAGGGCAGACTCAGATTTTTGCAGTTCCGCTTCGCCCTGACGCACGGCAGCACGGGCAGCCGCCAGATCCGGTCGGTCGCGCACGGCCAGTTCGATCAGGTCTTTGGTGTTCTGCTCCATTCGATCGAGGGGGATATCCCCAGGCGCCTCGGCCACATCAAAGGGGGTGTTGGCAGGCCATCCGATCGCAGTCGCCAATTGTCCCCGGGAAACCTGCACCGCCCCCCGATTGGACACCAGGTCAAGGCGGACCTGGTCCGCCTTTGATCGGGCCTGGAGCACATCGGCGATGGTGCTCACGCCGGCCTTTTTCCGTTGCTCCGTGGACCGAAGGCTGGTCAGGGCCTCCTTCAGGCTGACCTCTGACGCACGCACCCTGGCCTTGTTGCCCAGATACCGGTAATAGGCCTGGGGAACATCTCGGAGAAGGTCCTGGATCGACTGATTGTGGTTCCAGTTGGAGGCAATCAGGGCCTGCCGGGCGCTCTCGGCCGCAGCCTCGCGGCCCCCGAAGTCCAGGAGCAGGTAGCTCAGGCTGATGCCCACGTCCCCATATACCCCTTTGAATGGGCCCAGACTCGATGCCTGGGATAATTTACCCCCCGTCCCCCCGATATCCGCGCTCACGGTGGGATAGTAGCTCCCCCGTACAGCGCCCCATTCTGCGGCCGCGGCCCTGGCCCGCTCCCAGGCCTCGTGGGTGTTGGGGTTGATTTGAAGCGCCACATCCACGATTTGTGCGAGACTGAGTTTATCCCTGAACGGGGCAAGGTCTTGAGGCATGCCCGGCTGTTTTTCATCAGGGAGTGAATCCGCTTTTGCCTCCTTGGGGACCGCATAGGCCTTTCCCGGGACCGTTGACACAAATCGATCGGGACGCAGCTCCGGGAGGTCTTTTTGACATCCCGGACCCGCCGCTGCCAGTGCAACGGACAGGCAAAGGTACGTCGTTATCCCTTTCAGTCTCTTCGACAAACCCGACCAGCCCCATACAGAAAGATCGGCCGTCAGACCCGAGCGGGCAACGTGTCCATTTCTAAAAACCATGAGACTATCCTCATATGAAACTTGGCTCTGGTTACTGGTTGCTGGTTACTGGTTACTCGTTGCTGGTCGAAGATCCCGTCAGCGGGATTCATCGCTTGTTACTCGTTGCTGGTTGCTGGTTTCCCTCGTTCCCATGCTCTGCGTGGGAACGCATTTCCGAGACGCTCTGCGTTCTTTCGGCCCGGCGAGAATGCTTGTGCCACCACTGTATGTGATTAATGACGGCAGGCGGGGGTTAGAGATTCGTTTTTTCTCCGCTCACGCGGAACCGAAAAATAACCTCATGACAATTTCATGAAAACCGCAATCCCCAAATCCGCACTCCACTACTTCACCAGCATCACCGGACACTGGGCCAGGATGCCGACCTTGTAGCTGATCGTTCCCCAGCCCTGGGCCCTGTCCTCCACATCGATCCGGTGCGATTTCATGATAATCAGATCGATCTGGTTTTCGTTTGCAAACCTGAGGATCTCCTGCGCCCTGTTGCCGTATGTGACCGCCGGCGTGATATCGGCCCGGCGCCCCCGGTATGGAGCGATCATCTCGTTAAGATCCTTGAAAGACCTTTTTTCAAGCCTTGCGTAGAAATCCTTGAACTCGTCAAAGGTAGTGTTGGCAATAACCTCTATCACATGGAGCAGATGGACCTTTCCATTCTCCATCGAGCAGAGTTTTACGGCAATATCGAGGGCATGGCTGTCTTTGTCCGAAAAGTCCGTAGGGACCAAGATATTCTTGAACATACATTTCTCTCCTACTTTTTCATTTTTTTGAGCGTTTCATCCCGAAGAACCCTTCGCAGGACCTTTCCCACAACCGATGTAGGGAGACTCTCCCGGAATTCGATGGACCGGGGCCGCTTATACCCGGACAACCGGCCCTTGCAGAGCTCGAGGAACTCCTCCTCAGTCGCAGTCTCACCCGCCTTGAGCTGGATAAAGGCCTTGACCGCCTCTCCGGTATGGGGATCCGGTACGCCTACTACTGCAACCAGGGCCACCTTGGGATGCGTGTACAGCACCTCTTCGATCTCCCTGGGATAGGCATTGAATCCCCCCACGATGATCATATCCTTTTTTCGATCCGTAATAATCAAAAATCCGTCTTCATCAAAATGCCCGATATCGCCGGTCAGAAAATACCGTCTCCCGTCTATCTCGCGAAATACCTCCTTATTGGCCTCGGGCTTGTTCCAGTACCCCAGCATGATCTGAGGCCCGGACGCGGCGATCTCCCCATCCTCGCCCTGCGGCAGTTCCTGAATCCCGGTCTCCAGATCCACGATCTTTATGTCAACGCTCAGATAGGGCATCCCGACCGATCCGATCTTGCGCCGGTCAGCGTCGGTCGGGTTGAGGGTGATGACAGGGGATGTCTCTGTAAGACCATACCCTTCAAAAATGATTGAACCGGTCTTTTCCTCGAACTGTCGAATGACCTCCACCGGCAGCGGGGCCGCACCCGAACCGCACCCCACAATGGAAGAGAGATCGAACCGATCGATCAATGGATGATGGACAAAGGCCGAATAGATCGTGGGCACACCCACCACCACGGTCACCTTGTATCTTTCAATCGACCTGAGGACCTCGGTGAATGGCGGCTTTCCGGCCCTCGGGTCGGGGATGCACACCAGCCTGGAGGCGTTTCTGCAGCTTGTCAGCATACAGAGGGTCAGGCCGAAGCTGTGATACCAGGGGAGCACCCCGAGATAGGTATGGGCGCCGCCCTTTTCGATCATCTGCGCAGGCCCTGAATCCTGAGGTATGCGTACCCATTGTTCCGTGCTCAACACATTGGAAAGGAGGTTGGCATGGCTCAGGCACGCCCCCTTGGGGACCCCTGTGGTCCCGCCGGTATAGAGGACCAGGGCCTCGTCGTTGACCGCATCAATGGAAAGCGTGGGGGGCTCCGGCCGGGCCGATCGGACCGCCTCATCAAAGAGGAAATGTCCGGGTTCATGATGGTCGGCCTTTGGAATCTTGCCCAGCAACGACCCTAAAAATCCCTTGATCCGGGGCAGATAGGTCTTCACATTGCAGATGACCACGGTCTTCACATCAGAGCCGATGACGGCCTTGCCCGCGGTGGCGTAAAACTCGGGGTGATCCATGACAAAAACGGCCTTGGCCCCCGAATCCTTGAGTTGAAAGTTCAATTCAGACGCCCTGTAGAGGGGATTGCAGCTCACGCACACCCCCCCTGCCTTGAGGATGCCGAAGAAGATCTCGGGATAATGGGGCAGATTGGGAAGGAAGATGGCCACCCGGTCTTTGGGCCGGATGCCCTGGGAAACCAGAAAATCGGCCACACGGTCGGCAGTATCCTTCACCTGGGCAAAGGTGCGGGTAAAATCGTTGAAAATGGTATAGGTCTTGTCTGGATAGTCGCGCGCCGCATCATCCAGGATAGAGAAGAGGGGTTTTTCATATCCGGTTATTTCATACGGAACCCCTTCAGGCCATTTCGGGCCGTGCCACAATTTAGGCATATCAATCTCCCATATTTTTATTCAGCAATTCCATTCGCGGCCCTACGTCGGACTTTGCATGTTGTGTGAGAGGCTTGTATATCACAAAGACAGCAACCCATCAAATAAAATGAAGGATTGAATTACCCCCTTCAAGCTACTGGCGCAAGGACAATTCCGGCATTGTGCAAGATTCTATGGCTTTTTGGAAAACGTCTTTGGGTTCATGGCGTATCAGACGATTGGAGGGCTTCCTTGATGTTCCCGAAAGAAACGGGGCATCGGCTTCGCTTCAAGCCCAGAGGGTAAAGCATGCAGCTCGGGAAAAACTGGAAAATGGAGAGCACCCGAAAAGTGATATGATATTGAAGCGTTTCAATCCTGCAATACGCGGGATCGCGTTTCAATTCTGCTTCAGCCTTGCCAGAGCGATACGGATATTATTATCTCCCTTCCAACACCTCCTTCAATTTCTCAGCTAATGTTGAGATAAAGAACGGTTTCTGGATAAATCCCTGGGCACCGGCATCCAGGATCTCCTGGGCAGGTCCGTCTATGCTATAGCCACTGCACACGACCGCCTTCAGATTCGGGCGGGCTTCCATGATAAGGGGATAGACCTGGTTGCCGCTCATATCAGGCAGCTTTATGTCAAGGAGAGCAAGGTCAATCCGGCCATCGAATGTCTTGGCTATCTCAACGGCCTCTTCACCGGTCCTGGCCAGAAGCACACGATAACCCAGCATCTCCAACATCTGTCTGAACAGTTTCACCAAAGGCTCTTCGTCCTCAATAATCAGGACGGTCCCTTCACTCGTGAGCAGGTCAAACGCAGGCGCAGAAACAATCCTTTCCACCACCTCCTCTTCAACCGCTTCCCTGGCCTCTAAAGCGGGCAGGTATATCGAGATGGTAGTCCCTTTTCCCAGCTCCGAGTCAACCGAAATGGTGCCACCGTGGTTCGTTACAATACCGTAAGCCGCGGGCATCCCAAGCCCGCGGCCGATAAAGTGCGTCGTGAAGAAGGGCTCAAATAAATGTTCTTTTGTCTCCTCATCCATACCTTTTCCATCATCTTTAATAGAAAGGCGGACATAAGGACCGGGCTTGAGACCGGGATGATCCTTCACAAACGCCTGATCAAGCTCCATATTTTTCGTGGAGATCCTGATTCGACCCGGGCCTTCCATGGCCTCATTTGAATTGGCTATCAGGGCAGAGAGAACCATCTGCATCTGGTTGGGATCGGCCTTTACAGCAGAGACGTCTCGTGGCAGATCGGTCTCCACGCGAACGTCGGGATTGAGGGTATGTTCTATCAGGGGTATCGTGTCTGTCACGAATCCTGTCAAAGACAGGCTCTGGACATTGTATTTCCCTCCCCTTGCATAAGCTAACAATTGGCTGGTCAGGTGGGCCATGCGGCGGCCCGAGGCTTTCATATCTTTCAGACTTTCCATCATCGTATCATCTTTGCGATGATCCATCTCAAGAAGGTCGATATTCCCGATGATGGGCGTGAGAGCATTGTTGAACTGGTGGGCAATGCCGCCGGCCAGGGTGGCGATGGCCTCCATTTTTCGTGCCTGCTGAAGCTTGGACTGAAGTTGTCTGGATTCGGTGATGTCCCGTATGATGCCCCGAAAACCTATCGGTTGACCCTCTGTGTCCCTCATTAAACTCACAGAGGCGGACAGATGTCCTTCGGTTCCGTCTTTTCGCAAGGTTTTCCACTCAAAGCCCCTGGACGGATTCCCGGTGGCAAATACGGCGTTGAAGACCTCATACCCCTTCTGCGAGGTCTTAGGATCCGTCAGGTCTCGAATATTCATCCTCATCAACTCGTCTCTGGAATATCCATAAATCCTGTACAGCGCATCATTGAAAAAGGTGAGATTGCCCTTCAGGTCAACCTCATAATAGCCATCTTCAATGCTCTCAAGGATCATCCGGTATTTTGCCTCGCTCCGACGGAGCGCCCTCTCCGCGTTTACTCTATCGGTAATGTCCCGTGAACTCCCCTGGAACCCGACGATTTCCCCCCCCTTCCGCAATAGGCCAACGCTGGTCTCAAAATACTTCATAATCCCATCTTTGACCTTTAACTCCAGTAGGAAATCCTGCAGCGGTTTTCCTGTCTCAAAAACCTTGTGAAAGGCGTTGAAGATTTCCCCGTTGGCAGCCGGGGACGTATAATCTCTATAATTCATCTTGAGCAATTCATCCCTTGTGTAGCCGGTGAGCCGTTCCGCTGCCCTGTTCACATCCGTAAAATTACCTTCCAGATCAAGTGTGTACACAAAATCGGTGGAGTTATTGAAAATATCCCGATATCTCTCTTCGCTCTCCCCCAGCGCATCCCAGGCCTTCTTGAGATCAATGATATCATGTGTAATGCCGCGGAACCCTATTGGCTGACCTGCCTGGTCTTTCATCAAGGAAGCGGACAATTCATGAAAGCCCCGGCTCCCGTCCTTCCCCATGATCTCATAGACCGCTTTTTTTACAGGGTTTCCTGTCGTGTAGATCTGGTTGAAAAGGTCGTAGATTTCCTTGGAGGATACAGGGGGCATGTAATCACGGTTATTCATGCCCAACAATTCCTCTCTGGAGTAGCCAAGCATTCTGCACAGAGAATCATTGAAAAAGGTGAAGTTGCCGGAAATATCCACCTCAAAATATCCCTCTTCAATGCTGTCGAAAACGGTTCTGTACCTCTCCTCGCTCTGCCGCAGGGCCGCCCCGGCCCGCTTCAGTTCGATTGTCTCTTTCTCTAATACCTTGACTTTTTTCTCCAATTCTTCGTGGGTTGGCTTTCTTGCCATTGGAATCTCCTTGGTTATACCTCGAAATCCACCTTGATCTTGAACATCTTTTCGGCAGGCAGGTTCAGGATCTCTTCGATCCCCGTCTCCTCTGAAATCTCTTTCAGGGCATTTTCAATAAAATTCATATCTTCCGCAATAAAGGTGAACCAGATATTATAGGTGTTGTTTCTCAGATAATTGTGCGTCACCCCGGGGTATCGGTTGACCACCTCGACAAAGCTGTCGATCTTCTCCTCAGGGACCTTTGCGGCGCAGAGGGTGCTCACAAAATTGAGCCGGGAAGACTGGAAATTACCGCCGATCCGCCGGATAACCCCCTCTTCCTTGAGCCGTCTGACAGCTGACAGGACCTTATCTTCGGTCAAATTGAGCCGCTTGCCAAGGTCGCGATACGGCCTGGATGTGATGGGAAAATCGGACTGGATCTCATTCAGGATCTTTCTGTCGGTATTGTTCATGGTACACAGTCCACAGTCCAAAGTCCAAGGTCATTGGTCATTCATTGTCATTCAATCGTCATTCGGTAGTCATTCAGTTGCTTTTTCAGTCGTCAATCATCAATCGACAATCCCAGGGTGCATCCAGCATCAAGCCCTGCCCGGCTGATAGACGCACAACGGTTCCTCTGCCAGGAAATCGCCTGTGGCCTCATAGGCCCGGGCCCGGCACCCGCCGCAGAATCTCAGGTATTCGCACCGGCCGCATTTTCCCTTATAGGCGGAAAAATCTCTCAACTGGCTGAAGATCTTCGAATCACGCCATACAGAGGGGAAGGGACTCTTTTTCAGGTCCCCGCAGTTCAGCTCAAGGTAGCCGCACGGCTGCACAATGCCCACATTGGAAATAAACACGAACGATGTGCCGCCCAGGCACCCACGGGTCATGGCGTCCAGGCCATAGGTCTCAAAATCGACCTTTTCGCCCTTCCTGTGGGCCTCCTGACGCAGGATCCGGTAGTAATGGGGGGCGCAGGTGGCCTTCAAATAAAGGGGGACCCGGTCCCGCATCTCATAAAACCAGTGGAGCACCCTTTCGTATTCAAGGGCGTCAATCTCCTGGTTGACCATATCTTTCGCCCGACCGGTGGGGACCAGCAGGAAGATGTGATGGGCCGCAGCCCCGAGACTGACCGAAAGGTCCAGAATCTTCTCCAGATCCCCAACATTGTGGCGGGTCACCGTGGTGTTGATCTGGAACTCCATGCCGCCCGTCTTGAGGCACCCGATACCTTCCAACGCCCGTTGATAGGCCCCCGGGACCTTTCGGAAGTCATCATGCTGCCGCGCGTCGGCCCCGTCAATGGAGATGCTGACCCGTTTGATGCCCGAATCCTTCATCCGCTCAACGAGTCCCGGACGCAGCAAAGTCCCGTTCGTGGCCAGGACCATGCGAAGACCCAGGTCGGTCCCCTTCTGCGCGAGCTCGAAGACATCCTCCCGCAGCAGAGGCTCGCCCCCGGTCAGGATTACAATCGGCGTCCCCACCTCACGGATCTCTTCCAGGAGCTCAAGGCATTTGGCGGTGCTCAGTTCCCCCGGATACGGCCCCCGCTCAGCCCCGGCCCTGCAGTGAACACAGTTGAGGTTGCACTTCCGGGTGATCTCCCAGGCCACGAGACGGAGAGAGTTTCCGCGATGTTCCGTTTTGGCCCCGCCCTGCGGGATTGGATGCTGAATTTTCTCGGAAGACATGTGCAAAGGAGCCCTCGGTATTCATTTCTCAATTTTCAATTCTCAATTTCTCCGCCGCTTCCCTGGCAAAGTAGGTCAGGATCAGGTCGGCCCCTGCCCTCTTGATGGACGTAAGCATTTCCATCATGACGCGTTCCCCATCGATCCATCCCCTGCTCGCCGCTGCCTTGACCATGGCGTATTCGCCGCTCACATTGTAGGCGGCCAAGGGAAGGAGGGTGATCTCCCGGACCCTCGATATGATGTCCAGATAGGGCATTGCGGGCTTCACCATGATCATATCCGCGCCCTCATCCATGTCCAGTTGGGCCTCCTTCAAGGCCTCCAGGGCATTGGCAGGGTCCATCTGGTAGCCGGTCCGGTCCCCGAACTGGGGCGCTGAGTCGGCCGCATCCCTAAACGGCCCGTAGAAGGCGGACGCGTATTTCACCGCATAGGAAAGGATGCCGGCCTGCTCAAGCCCTTCCTTGTCCAGGGCTGTCCGGATAGCGGCCACGCGGCCGTCCATCATGTCGGAGGGCGCCACAAAATCCGCCCCGGCCCTTGCGTGGGATACGGCCTGACGGGCCAGCAGCTCCAGTGTTGCGTCATTGTCCACCGCGCCGTTTGAAATAATCCCGCAGTGGCCGTGGTCCGTGTATTCGCACAGACAGACATCGGTCATCACCACCAGTTCGGGGACCTTTGATTTAATGGCCGATATTGCCTGCTGAACAACCCCGTCCTCGGCCCATGACCGGCTGCCGGTTGAATCCTTACTGTCGGGCAGGCCGAAAAGGATAATGGACGGGATCCCGAGGGACCATAACTCCCGGGCCTCTTTGACAATGGTGTCCACAGAGAAATGGAACTGGCCGGGCATGGAGGGAATCGGGTCCCTGACATCCTGCCCCGGCTTCACAAAAAGCGGCGCAATAAAATCCTTTACCGAAAGTGTGGTCTCGCGGACCATATCCCTGATGGCTCGGGTCCTTCGAAGCCTCCTGGGTCGTATTTTCATAGCTGGTTATCTCCTTTACAGAATCCGGTGATCAACAAAGGACAAAGGACTAAAGGGACTCAAAAGACCAAAGCGATTCGGACTTCCTGTTTAAACTTTAGGCACTTTAGGCACTTCTTCTTATTTCCTCATCCGTCAGGTAACAGGCAGGGTCCGGAGCCCAGATGTCCCCTTTTGCCGCCTCTGCCCTGACACTGAAATTGCCGGCGCATACGTCCAGCCAGCGGCACGCGGTGCAACGCCCTGTGACGTATCTCTTTTTCTCCTTCAATCTGGCCATTAAAGGATTGGAAAGATCAGACCATATCTCACTGAAGGGTCTTTCGAGCACATTGCCAAAGCTGTAATGCCGCCAGAACTGATCCGCATGCACCGCGCCGTCCCAGCTGACGCAGCCGATCCCCCGGCCCGAGCTGTTCCCCTCGTTCATCTCCAGAAGCCGGAGCACCTCTCCCGCCCTCGGGTGTCCTTCCCGCACCATCCGCAGATACAGGTATGGACCATCCGCGTGATTGTCCACGGTCAGGACCTCTGCGGCCATACCCCGGTCGTGCAGGTCTCTTGTCCTGTCGATGATGAGGTCAACCGCCTTCCTGGTCTCGCCGTGGTCCAGGTCGTCCTTGATGAGTTGCGAGCCCCGGCCCGCATACACCAGGTGGTAGAAGCAGACCCTCGGTATGCCGTGCGATTCGATCAGATCAAAGATACGGGGGATCTCCATCACATTCATCCGGTTGATGGTAAAGCGCAACCCCACCTTCAGCCCTGCATCCTGGCTGTTCCGGATCCCTGCCATGGCATCCTTGAACGCGCCCTTCTTGCCCCGGAAGCGGTCGTTCACCTCCTCCATCCCGTCCAGGCTCACACCCACATAGGAAAGCCCGACCGATTTCAGCTCCCGGGCCTTGGCCTGGGTGATCAGGGTCCCGTTGGTTGAGATCACGGCCCGCATCCCCCTGCCCACCGCATGGCGGGCCAGTTCGGTCAGGTCCTGACGCATAAGGGGTTCCCCGCCGGAGAAGAGGACCACCGGCGCCCCGAATTGGGCCAGATCGTCTATCAGACGAACGCCCTCTTCATGGGTCAATTCCTTCTCCGCCTTCCGATCATTCGCCTGGGCGTAACAATGGACGCATTTGAGATTGCAGGCCCGGGTTACATTCCACACCACCACCGGCTTCTTGTCTTCCGAAAACTGAAGCAAATGGGAAGGGAGATCCCTGGATCGTCTGCCGTAGCGCAGTGCATCGGAGGGCTCCACCGTTCCGCAGTAAAGTTTGGATATTCCGATCATTCATTCTCTCCCGTTCTGGATACTGGATGCTGGATACTGGATGCTCGTTTTTCCAAGTTTGAAGTTACGAGTTTGAAGTGCCTAAAGTTTAAAAAGGAAAAATTCCAATTTAAACTCCCAACTCCATACTTCACACTCCACACTACTTTGCCTTGCGCCTTGGGCCTTGCGCCTTGCGCCTTGGGCCTCTAGAGCATACCAGACTGCCGCGTGGAACTGCAAGCCATTTGCCCTCAATATCCATTTTTAGAAAATCAGAAGTTGCTTTTTGTGGGAAATATGTTGTAAATTTACGTTTGATATTACCTCGACATTCCAAAGTCCTTTGCAACACATCGAAATGGATATTAAAAACATCCCCCCTTTGTCAAGAGGGGGTATAAGGACGATTTTCTCAGGGAACTTCGGACCATGGTGTACTATTATCTCTATTTAAGGAGAGAATGTAAGGAGGGAAGCGTATGAAACGGGAGGTAGCATGGATGTTGTGTCTTATGGCGGCAGTGGCTGTCTTCTCGCTCCTTGTCACGAGACCAGCCTACAGTCAGGATGCGGCCAAAGGCCAGGCAACGGTTGCTGGGGCAGAAAAACCCACCCCTGTGGGAAGTGATCTGGGCCTCCAGGGAAAATTAGGCAAAGCCATTTCAAAGGCCACGGCGGGAAAGGGAAAGGGGCTGATCGACAAAGATGCAGAACCGGGATACCTGGGCATTCCGGGGGCGCCCAAGGTCAACCTATTTATCGGCTTTCTATGGGCCATATGGGTGGGCTGGGTCTTTTCCACGGTGGGCGCCTTCGGGGGCATCATGGCCGGTGTCGGACACATCACCATCTTCGGCCTGGGATCTTACGCCAAGACCTTCAAAACCTCGGCCCCCGACCTTAACAAGTACATCACCGACAGCATCCGGGTATCCAACCAATGGCTGGTAGGCCTTTCGGCCCTGGTATCCAGCTACAACTATGGAAAACAGAAACGGCTGGTGACGTCGCTCGGCGTTTTCCTGGGACTCGGCGCCCTTGTCGCGACCCTCCTCGTCGTATTCACCACGGCCGGCAAGATAAAATTCTCTCAGTATCAGGGGTATTTCGGTCTGATCGTCTTTATTATCGGCGGCTTTATGGTATACGAAATGACGCCGAAAGGCCAAAAAAACAAGAAAACGGCCCAGGCGGCCGCCAAGGCCTTTGAGGAAACCGTAAAAAAGAAAGGAAATATCCGGGAGCAGGGGGTGAAGACCCTGAAATGGAGTCTTGCAAAGATGGAGATATCCTTTTTTGGTCAGACCTTTCAGTTCAGTCCCATCTGGGCCTTCATAGGCGGATTCGGCATTTCCGCCGTGGCGTCCTTCATCGGCGTAGGCGGGGGCTTTTTATACGTCCCGTTTCTCACGAGCGTGGTCGGACTCCCCATGTTCGTCGTGGCCGGGACATCCGCCCTCTCAGTGCTCATCGGCATGATCTTCGCCATCTTCAACTTCATGGTCCTGGCCGGCGTCAAGGTCTACTGGCCGATGATCGGGGCTGAACTGGTGGGCATCTTCGTCGGCTCCATGATAGGGCCGAGGACAGGCAAATACATCCCCAACAAGGTCCTCAAACTGATCTTTATCGTACTGGCGCTGTACGTGGGGCTCCGGTATACGCTCAGGGGATTCTTCGGCATCCAGTTGCTTTAGATAATGTTCTGTTGCGTGTCCGGGACAGCAACCTCTGACAGGTCCCGGACGCGCCCTCCATCGTCCGCCCGGCCTAGCCATGCAAGAATTTGTCAACGCCTTAGCTTCTTCCGTGGACAGCTATCTGATCCTTCTCTACAGGACCACACCCAACCCCCTTCTGGCCTATCTGATCGGGACCTTTCTGCTGACATTCTTGTGCGTGATTATAGGCGAACTGAGCGTATCCCTCGCGATCCGTTTCAACAGGCGGTATCTGAATCAGATGGCCGAGGAGATGACCACGAAGGAAAAACTGTCCATAGCGGCCTACGAGGCCGGCGACAGGGAGAGCTACAAGGCCTTGAACAAGGAGGCCACCGACGTCTGGGGCAAGCGCTTCTTTACAATGGTCGCCTATTCCGCGGGGATCCTCTGGCCCATCCCCTTTGCCCTGGCCTGGATGCAGACCCGCTTTCACGGCATAGACTTTCCCCTGGCATGGCCCCTGTCCATTGTCTTCGGAGACACCGTGGGGTACACCTTTACCTTTATCCCTCTGTATATCCTCTGCCGCATCCTGTTCAAATACATGCGGCCCTGGCTTCCCTATTTTCGAGGGGTCCAGAAACTCTTAGACGCCTCTAAATAGGATTTGATTGAGCATGCGCCAAGCGCCCTGCTCCATGCCCTATGCCCTACCACCCCTTGGTCCACATCTCGTCGTCTTCATAGACCTTCTCATCTTCCATATGGGCCTCCTCCGCGTCCTCTTCGCTCATGCGCGGCGGATTGGGGTCGTTGAGAAGCTCTTTGTAATACTCATGCTGGATGAGGAGACTCATGATCTCATTGGTGCCGGTCCATATCTGCGAGAGCCTCGCGTCCCGCACCATCTTTTCAATGGGGAATACATTGGTGTACCCGATGCCCCCCACCATGCGCATGGCCTGGTTAGAGACCTCCCAGCACATATCCGTAGCAAATTTCTTGGCCTCGCTCACGAGGCGCCGTGCCGACGGGAGACGCTGATCCGCCGCCTTCCCGGCCGCATGGGTGATGGCCCGGGCCGCATCCAGCATCGTGATGCTGTCCGCCACCTTGAAGCTGACGGCCTGATAATCGCGGATCTTCCGGCCAAAGGCATACCGGCGGTTGGTGTAGCGGGTTGCCACCTCGAGGGCCGCCCGTCCCAGACCCAGGGCCCCCCCTGCAGAGGTGAGGCGCTCCGGGACCATCATGGAATTGAAGATCAATGCGCCCTGGTTTAGTTCCCCGATCAGGTTGGAGACAGGGACCTTCACATCTTTAAAAAGGAGCCGGCCGGTCCCGCCCCCCCTGGTTCCCATAAGGTTGTACAGGTGTTTGGCCTCCACCCCTTCCCGGTCCGCCTCTATCAGGATGAGGCTGATCCGCTGGTGCGGCTTCCCCTCCGGGTCGGTCCGGCAGTAGACTATAAAGAAGTCCGCGCCGCTCGCGGCCACCACAAACCGCTTCTGGCCCCGTATCACAAAATGATCTCCCTCGCGTTTGGCCGAGGTGGTGGCCCCGAAAAAATCAGATCCTCCCCTGGGTTCGGTCAGGGCCTCTGCCGAGACAAGCTCTCCTTTCAGCATAGGCCTCAGAAAACGCTCTTTCAGGTCTTCGGATCCGAATCCGTGAAGTGCCTCTCCGACAATAGATGGCATGGAAAAGGCGCAGCCCAGGGCCATGCCCAGGACCCCGATCTCTTCCAGGGCTGCGATCTCGGCCGTCCAGTTGAGCCCCCGGCCCCCGTACGCCGTGGAAAATCGCAACCCCAACAGATTGCGCTCCCCAAGGGCCCCCACAAATTCCCTCGGGTAGGTGATTTCATCACGGTCCATCTTTTTGAGCAGGTCCGGAGACACCTCCCTTTTTACAAACGCCCGGACCTCCTCTTTGATCCCCTTTTCCACATCGGTCAGAAGAATATCCTGCAACATAATCTGTTCCCCCCCTTTCATGCAGTCGATATAGGTTGAACGACCCTGTTTGTGACCCTCTTTAGCATAGATGCTCGAAAAACACAAAACTCAAGTTTCGCACCCTTCATTAGGCTATCATTTCAATAAATTTGGCATGATA
>CAYPDL010000028.1:0-36573 GCA_964409475.1 uncultured Desulfobacteraceae bacterium
TTAGGATTAGGGGCTGCTCCAACACGGATTTTCAGGAGATTTTTATGGGATCTCGTGTCTGGGCGAGATTGCTGAGAAGAAAACCTGTGAGGCCCAAGCGCAGCCCAATTTTTGAGGATCTCATCGTACAGCCAGTGCGCATCTGTCGGGGATATGAAGAAGCCTATCAGAATAAGAATCCTTGATCACGAGTATCTGTTAAGGAGCGATGAGGATGAAGAGCGAGTCAGAGAGATCGCTGAATTCGTAAATCTGAAGCTGGGGGAGATTAGACAGAGCGGGGCTGATCTTTCAGAAGGGAAGGCGGCCATATTAGCTGCCTTTTATGTGGCCAGTGATTATTTCCAGGCCTTGAGAGAACGCGATGAGCTGGTTAAGTATGTTGAGGACCGTGTTCGTTCAATCAATGAACAGATCGATGCGCTGTCTTAGCAAGCGATGTCTTTCCAAATTAGCACCGCAAATGGGGCTGTGAAGGAGCATATTTCTCCGGATTTACGATGCTTCATTTTGGGGCACGGGCTGTTCCGGGGTTTTCATCATATAGGGAAGTCGAGTGTGAAGGGGTTGCCGGATAACTGCACTGCGTGCAAGTGATATAGTCGTTCAATCCAGTAGAGATAGATATAGATCGTGTATCAAGGTTGCCATGGTTTTTGAAAGACGAATGAAAAGCCAATGAAGTAGCTCATGGTTGCCAGGGCGTTGCTGTGCGCCTTTTATCCTTCTCTGTCGTCTGGATAATCTGTTTTGAGGTCCGGACGGTTTCCCCTTCCATGCCGACCCCCGCTGCGGTCAAAATTTGCCGCATTCATCCTAAACCTGAAATCTGAAGCGCAAAGCAAAACTCACAAGCATTTTTGAATGGGTTTATCGAGAATCAGGAGAATTACATCAAGATGATCATAAGCGCTGTTTATATAATAATGTTAATCGGGGGAGGCCTCATCGTAGGGGCTTTTGTCGGCTTCTTTGTCCGTAAGAAGCTTGTGGAAAACAGGATCGAGGCCATTGAAGAATACTCCAAGAGAATATTGGCTGAGGCCCAGAAAGAGGCCAAAACAATAAGAAGGGAGACTGCCCTTCAGGCCAAAGACTCTGTGTATCAGATGAAGCTTGAGTTTGAAAAGGAGACTAGGGAGAAGAAAGAAAACCTGCTGATCCAGGAAAAACGCCTGCTTCACAAGGCAGAGCAATTTGATAAAAAAGTCGAGCAGTTAGAAAAAAGGGAAGAAAAGATATCGGAAAGGGAACAGGAGATCGACAGGACCCGGAAGGAGGCACGAAAGAAGGAGGATGAGTATAACCGCCTCGTTTCGGAACAGAGAAAACAGTTGGAGAAACTCGCCGGGATTTCCATGGAAGAGGCCAAGCAGATCCTCATTAATTCCATGGAAATGGAGGCCAAGCATGATGCGGCAAAGATTATCCGAAGGATCGAGAATGAGGCAAGGGCCGAGGCAGACCGAAAGTCCCAGGAGATTATCGCTCTGGCTGTTAAGAGATACGCCGGGGATTATGCGGCTGAAAAAATCGTTTCTGTGGTGAGTCTGCCAAACGAAGAGATGAAGGGGAGGATTATCGGGAGAGAGGGGAGAAATATTCGCGCTATTGAAGCAGCGACGGGGATTGATCTGATTATCGACGATACACCCGAGGCGGTCATATTATCCGGTTTCAACCCGGTGAGAAGACAGGTTGCCAAGGTCTCCCTGGAGCGGCTCATCGAAGATGGCAGGATTCACCCCGCCAGGATAGAGGAAATTGTCGCCAAGGTGGACAAGGAGATTGAAGCGAGCATCAAGGAGGCGGGCGAGCAGGCCACCTTTGATGTGGGGGTTCACGGCATCAATCCGGAACTTGTAAAACTCATTGGACGACTCAAGTATCGTTCCAGCTATGCGCAGAACGTGCTACAGCATTCAATGGAAGTGAGCTTTCTTTGCGGTGTCATGGCGGCCGAGCTGGGTGTGAACGTTAAACAGGCAAAGCGGGCAGGGCTGCTCCACGACATCGGGAAGGCTGTGGATCACGAGGTAGAGGGCCCCCATGCGCTTATCGGGGCTGATCTGGCCAGAAGGCATGGGGAATCGGCCCAGGTCATTCATGCCATCGCCGCACATCATGAAGATGTACAGCCCGAATCGGTCCTGGCCGTTTTGGTCCAGGCCGCCGACACCCTCTCCGGGGCGAGGCCGGGCGCCCGCCAGGAGATGCTTGAGTCGTATGTGAAGCGACTGGAAAAGCTCGAGGAGATTGCGACCTCTTTTCATGGAGTGAGCAAGTCTTTTGCCATTCAGGCAGGCCGGGAAATCCGGATTATGGTGGAAGGCAAGATCGTTGATGACGATCAGGCCCATCTGCTCTGTAATGAAATTGCAAAGAAGATAGAAAAGGAATTGACCTATCCGGGACAGATCAAGGTTACCGTGATCCGTGAAACCCGGGCGGTAGGGTATGCCAAATAATAAACCGATCCCACCTGACGCCCGCGAAAAGCTTCTTTTCTCATTGAGTTGCCGTCATCAAGCCCTCTTTTCCGCCCTTCTTGCCTTTCATTTCTGTATCATGAATTCAAATGCCAAGTCTCTATGTTGACCCGGCGTTGAACCGTAGGTCCTTTCCAGGAACGCGACACGGTCTTCGCGGTCAATAAAAAGAATTGTTGAAGACCTGGTTCCATAGCTGGGGCTGGCGATAAAGATGGGCGATAGGATTCTTTCCCATTCGATCCCGACCCCCGTAGCCGGCAGGCGATCGTCCGCTGCGACGGATGGGTCGAGGAGCACGTCAAAAATGGCCTCTGACGAGGGGTGGGGATTATTCGAAAGGATACGTCTTAGGCTGGCCTTCCCACGGGAGAGCTTGGGCCAGGGGGTGTCCAGAAG
Organism: uncultured Desulfobacteraceae bacterium; assembly: GCA_964409475.1. Lineage (GTDB taxonomy): Bacteria > Desulfobacterota > DSM-4660 > Desulfatiglandales > Desulfatiglandaceae > AUK324. Next base: position 2,889 of record CAYPDL010000028.1, read on the forward strand.
ATGGTTGCTGAGGCCATAGATGCCTGGCAATAGAGGTCGGATGCCATGGCCCCGGTTCGAATACCAGCAGAGCCGATCTCCGGCGCCCACCACAAGGTTGAACCCGTTATAATTTCCTGGGTTCAGGGCCAGCCTGCTGAGATATGCCTGGGGGTCTTCCTCTCCTATCAGAAAATCACTGACCAACCTGCCTCTGGAAGGTGCGGCGGACTTGAGAGAGGCCGGATCGCGGTAATTGGTGATAGCCCCTATTCGGCCCTTTCGGGTAATCCCGAACCATGTTCCCCCGGCACGCAGATCCCTCCCCGCAAGGATGTCGGGGCTTTCATCCCAGAAGCCGGCCGGGGCCGTAGGGCGCTCGTAAAATTCATCCCGGTTTGCGGCAATGACCAGCTTGTAAACAGGATGCGCTTGGAGGGCCAGGAGAAGAAGGCACATGTGTCTCTATGGGTCCGTCTCGAGATCCACGAGGTCAGACAGGTTGATCTCCAGCATTTTGGTGCTGGAGAGGATCCGGGCCGTGTTTCTGGCGACGGCCGGGAAGTCATCCGCCATCTGGTTCAATTCCGTTGCCGTCTTCTTTATGGCCAGAATCCTGGCGTTCATTTCTTCTATATCGATTTTCAGGGACATTTTCTTCCTCTTTAAATATTAGGCTCGCCTTGCGGATTCAGACCCGTCTTCCTGAAACCGTCATACTGAGCCTATTTCATCAGACCCGGCAGGAAAAGTGCGATCTGGGGAAATACCAGGATCATTAGATTGCAGACGACCAAAGCGAGCAGCATGGGCAGAACCCCTTTGAAAATGACCTCCAAAGGCACATCTTTTGCCACTCCGTACACCACATACACATTGACGCCCACGGGCGGTGTAATCACCCCCATTTCCGTGATAAGAACAATCACGACCCCGAACCAGATGGGATCAAAGCCCAAGGCCTGGGCTACCGGGAAAAAAATGGGGACTGTCAGCATAACCATGGCCAGGGCATCCATAAAACACCCGCCGCACAGATAAAGGAGGATGATCACCAGCATGATGGCAAAACGGGGGAGAGGCAGGGCCACCACCCACGCAGCCAGGTCAAAGGGGACCCTGGTGATGGCCATGAAATGCCCGAAGACAACTGCGCCGGTCACAATAATCATGACCATGCAACTGATTCGGGTTGTGTCGGCAAGAGACTGGATAAAGCCGTTCCAACTGAGTTGCCCCCGAATCACGGACAGGAACAAGGTAAGAAAGGCCCCTGCGGCCGCGGCCTCGGTCGGGGTAAAAATGCCGAAGAAAAGACCGCCCATGACCAGGGCGAAAATAAAAAGGGTCTCTGCCACGCCGCCGAAGGACCTTAACCTCTGATCCCAGGTGGTCTTGGGTCCGGGCGGCGCGAGCGATGGGTTATACCGCACACGAAGGTGGATGACCGCTATGAACAGACTGGCCAGCAGGATGCCGGGAAGAATACCCGCGGCAAAGAGTTTGCCGATGGATTGTTCAGTCAGGATGCCATAGACGATAAAGACGACGCTCGGCGGTATGAGAATCCCCAGGCTTCCCGCGGCAGCCACCGTTCCGGTAGCCAGGCCCATATCGTAGTTATACCGCTTCATCTCGGGGAGCGTCACGGTGGCCATGGTAGCCGCCGTGGCGTTTGTGGACCCGGAGATGGCCGAAAATCCGGCGCATGCCCCGACCGTAGCCATGGCCAGGCCGCCTCGCCGATGTCCCAGAAATACATAGGCCGAATCGTATAGCCTGCGGCTGATCCCGGAATGAAAGGCAATCTGCCCCATGAAGACAAAAAGCGGGATCACGGTCAGGCCGTAGGAGGAAAAGACGTCCCACACGTCCCTGGCCAAAAGAGCCATCCCGGCCTCAACATTTACCACATAGCTGAATCCCAAAAATCCCAGAAAGCCCATGACAAATCCCACGGGCATATCGGAAAACAGAAGTATGATCAGTATGGCAATGCCGATCACGCCGATGGCAGTCAGGCTCATTTGCTAAGCACCTTCAAAAAGCTCTTGTAGATATCCGTTATCTTTACGAGACATACAACCGCAGCAGAGAAGGCGATGCCGTAGATGAACGGATAAAAAGGGAGTTTCAGGGTCAGCGATACCTCGCCTGTAACCCTGAGACTCTCTGCATACAGCACGGATCGCCATGCAATGAGAATAAAAAGGATTAAAACGAAAATATTGGTGATGACTTCTATGGCGCCCTGGAGCCTGCTCGGGAAAAGCCGCACGACAAGGCTCACCGCCACATGGCCCTTTTCGTTTGATGTATGGGCCATGGCAAACGCCACCGCCACGGCCCCCATGAAGCAGACCAGTTCATAGGTCCCGGGAATGGGCATTCGGAAAAGGCGTAAGATGACGTCCGCGCAGGTCAGGACCATCATGAAGACAATCGCGCCCCCGGCGACCCAGTAGGCCTTGCTTGCGAGCCAATTTGCCAATTTTTCGAACATGTTCATGGCGTGCGTCTTTAATGTTGGGGTGCCGGACAACCGAAACGTCCGGCGGCCCCAAGTCAAGATGGATGTTCAGGCTACTTACCGCATTTGTCGATCAGTTCATGGACTTTGGCCACATTGGCCTCTCCGTTCGGCGCCTTGGACGCATAGTTTTTGATGATCGGTTCCACGGCCTTACGCCATTTGGCGTTTTCCGCGTCGGAAAGGGTAATGATCTCGTTGCCAAGGCCCAGGGTGAACTTGCGGCCTTCTTCGTCCGCTGTATCCCATGCCTTTCCATGCACAGCCACCCATTCCTCAGCCGTTTTTTCGATGACTTTCTTGACGTCATCCGGCAATGCATTCCACTTGTTGAGGTTCATAACCACGAACATGGCTGTGGTGTAACCCACGCCGGAGCAATCCGTCGTGTATTTGATGACCTCGCCCTGTTTCCATCCCTTGAGCACTTCAATGGGGCCGAAGGTCCCTTCAACCACGCCTTTCTGGAGTGACTCATAGGTATCGCCCTGAGGCATGGCTACAGGTACGGCGCCCAGTGCCTCGACCACCTTAGCGCTTAGACCTGTTGCGCGGATCTTCATGCCTTTTAGATCTTCCAGCGTTCGCACAGGCTTTTTGGTGTGGAGAAGTCCCGGACCATGGGCGTGGACATAGAGCACTTTGACATCCTGCAATTCCTTAGGATTGACGGATTTTGCAAAGTCATTGGCCACCCGGGTAGCCACTTTGCCGGAAGCATACCCCATGGGAAGGTCCACAACCTCCATCACCGGGAAGCGACCCCGGGTGTAGGCAAAACAGGAATTGCCCATATCCGAGATTCCCTTGACAACGCCGTCATATACCATGGGCGCCTTGGTAAGGGTCCCACCGGGAAATGCCGTGATCTGAACCTTTCCGTTCGTACGTTTTTCGATTTCTTTTGCGAAGTCCATTGCAGCTATCGCTTGGGCATGGGTGGGGGGGAAGAAGATGCTATAGGTAAGCTTTATGGGTTCTGCCTGTGCCTTGTAAGTACCGACGCTCATGAAGGCGATTCCTATGACCCCAATTAAAAAAAACAGAAAAATCCCCTTTTTCATCGTGGCATCCTCCGTATTTAAGGGTAGAGCAAAAATTTTTCACACGCATAAACCGGCAAATTACGCTTCATGATTTCTAAGGTTGCGTCACCTCCCTTCGCTGTCTGGTCTCCGGTCGCAGATGCTGCGGCTCCCAAGGTTGTTATATCGTCAAGAAATAGGGTCGTCTATATGGGGGGTACGGACTGATTTCTTATGGGTCTCATATAATAAATGCAATCAGAAAACAACAAAAATCATAGGTGCTCACAGGTCCAGGGATTCCGGTCGGTCCTGATTACAGCGGGATTGGCTCAAGGATAAAAAATCCCATAAATCTGGAGGGTTGTTCCTCGATTAGACGCGCCTTCTTTGTGGTTATAGCCCACATGCGTTGTTGACACCAGAGGCGGCTTCCCCTATACTCTCAAAAAGGCATAAGGCGCAAGGCATGAGATAGGGGCTCTGGGGTCTGAGGCACGACTGCGACAGGGCATTATGTGTAAGAAGAGGGGATGTGATATCACGACTACTTGAATTTATCAGGGTCGGCGTCTGGAGAATTCGCCTGAAGGATCTTTCCAAGAAAAGATCGTTCGGGATCCGATTGCTCAGAATCGTCCTCCTGGCAACTCGGGGGTTCAATGAGGGCCGGATCCATCTGAGGGCCTCGGCCCTGACGCTCTATTCCCTGCTCGGCATTGTCCCGGTGCTGGCCATGGCCTTTGGGATTGCCAAGGGGTTCGGGTTTGAGAAGTTTCTGCAGAAAGAACTTCTGGAAAGATTTCAAGGCCAGGAGGAGGTGGCGACACGAATCATCGATTTTGCCCACTCCCTGTTGGAGGCAACAAAAGGCGGGGTGATAGCGAGCGTCGGTCTGGTGGTCCTCTTCTGGGCCGTGATAAGGGTCCTGAAGGATATCGAAAACTCCTTCAATGCCATCTGGGGCATCGAAGAAAGTCGGAGCCTCGGAAGGAAGTTCAGCGATTACCTGACCATCATTGTCATCTGTCCCATCCTGTTGACCATGTCCGGCAGTATCACGATTTTCATCAATACCCAGGTGGCGATGATCACCGCCAAATTTGCCCTGTTAGGATATGTCAGCAATCTGGTATTCCTGCTGCTGAAGTTGTTGCCCTTCTGTGTGATCTGGGGGCTTTTCGCGTTTGTTTACATCCTCGTGCCGAATACCAAGGTAAGATTCAGGTCGGGTCTTATTGCAGGCATCATTGCCGGGACTGTTTATCAGACCATCCAGTGGGGGTATATCCATTTTCAGGTGGGGGTTTCCAAATACAATGCCATCTATGGGAGCTTTGCCGCCCTCCCCCTCTTTCTGGCATGGCTCCAGATCAGTTGGATTATCGTCCTTATCGGTGCGGAGATCGCTTTTGCCCATCAAAATGTGGACACCTACGAGTTTGAACCAGATTCACAGAAGATAAGTGTATCCTTCAAAAGGCTTCTCTCTCTGATGGTGGCCCATTTGTTGACGCATCGTTTTGCCAACGGAGAAAAGCCGTTGACAGCCCAGGAGATTTCCCGGAGCCTCGAAATTCCCATTCGCCTGTTGCGGCAGATCCTCTTTGAGCTGGTTGACAGCGGCATTGCGTCTGAAATCAAGGCGACCGACGGAAATGATCCGGCCTACCAGCCTGCCTTTACTATCCATCGCCTGACGCTGACGCATGTTCTCGATGCCTTGGACCAGAGGGGGATAGATTCAGGTTCCATCCCGGTGGCGGAAACAAAGGCGTCAGCGTCGCTCTCAGCCGCCTTGAAGGCGTTCAGGGAGGCAATCGATCAATCTCCTGCCAACCGGCTTTTGAAGGATATCTAAGAGACTGGTTCAAAGCAGACCCCTTGCCCCAAGTCAGGAGGGAAAACGGATAAGGGCCGTGTTTTCCTGCATTATTTGGTTGTAGGTATTAGGCCGCCTCTCATCTCAAGATCTTACGATCCAGCGTACGGTATTGAATGGCCTCTGCCACGTGGGGAGGGCAAATATCAGGGCTGGCCTCCAGATCGGCGATGGTCCGCGCGATCTTGAGAATACGGGCATGGGCACGGGCGCTCAGGCCGAATCGTTCCATGGCCCTTTCCATGAGGGAACTGGATTCGGAATCCATCTCGCAGAACTGCTTGATGTGACGACTGGACATGCGGGCATTGGTGAAGATCTTTGTCCGGGCCAACCTCGCTGCCTGGACCTTTCGGGCAGCCATCACCCGTTTTAGGATCTCTTCGGAAGCGGCCCCTTCAGAGATCCCTGAAAGATCTTTGTAGGGGACGGCCGGGACCTCCAGGTGGAGATCGATCCGGTCCAGCAGGGGCCCGGATATCTTGGCCCGGTAGCGCTGAATCTGCAGCGTGGAGCAGGTGCACTCCCGCCTGGGGTCCCCCAAAAAGCCGCACGGACAGGGGTTCATGGCAGCGACCAGCATGAACTCAGCCGGATATGCGACCGTGGTTGCGGCACGGGAAATGGTCACCAGCCCATCTTCCATGGGCTGCCTCAGGACCTCCAGGACATTCCTCCTGAACTCCGGGAGTTCATCTAAGAAAAGGACGCCGTTGTGTGCCAGGCTGACCTCGCCGGGCTTGGGGTTCTGCCCCCCGCCGATGAGACCGGCATCTGAGATGGTGTGGTGGGGCGACCGGAAGGGACGAATGGTGATCAGTCCGTGATCTTTGGGCATCAACCCCATGACGCTGTAGATCTTGGACGTTTCGAGAGACTCCTCAAAGCTGAGGACCGGAAGTATCGTAGGCAGGCGCTTGGCCAGCATGGTCTTGCCCGAACCCGGCGGTCCGATCATGATGAGATTATGCCCGCCGGCCGCCGATATTTCCACGGCCCTCTTTGCGTTCTCCTGGCCGCGGACATCAACGAAATCCATGTCGGATGTCTGGGCCTGAAAGAGTTGGTCGATGTCTACGGTAAACGGATCGATCCTGCTGATCCCTCTCAGGGCGCCGATTACCTCGGCCAAGGCATGGACCGGGAAGATATCGATCCCTTCCACCACGGCTGCCTCGGGGGCGTTTTCCACAGGGAGAAATATCCCCTTGAGTCCATGATCTTTTGCGGCAATAGCCATGGGCAGGACCCCCCTGACAGGCCTGATGAGGCCGTCCAAGGCCAGTTCTCCTAAGAACACATAGCCTGAACAGGATGCCCGGTTCACCAATCCTGTAGCCACAAGGATGCCGAGGGCCATGGGGAGGTCAAATGCCGAACCCTCTTTCCGGATGTCGGCCGGCGCCAGGTTGACGGTGATCCGGTCTGAGGGGAAGTGATAACCTGAGTTCTTGACAGCGGCCTTGACCCGCTCCTTGCTCTCCCTCACCGCCCCTTCCGGCAGGCCCACTGTGGAAAAGGAGGGGAGTCCCTGCGAGATATCCACCTCAACCTCTACCAGATAGGCGTCAATCCCGATAACAGCGCTGCTGAGGACCTTGGCTAACATGATGGGGAATCATCTCCTTGTGAGTAATGGGTTGGGAATGAGAATTGATGCCCTGGGCAATTTGCACTTTACATTTAGCATAAGAAGCCTTACATTACAAAGTTTATTTGTAACCGTTAACACGGCCAGGTTTCCGGTTTCGGGTTTCCGGTTTCAGGAGTGATACGGATGGACGGTAATGAAGGCCTTTGGCTTGTCAATCGTTCCCAAATTTCACTGTTCAGCATGGACTCTGTGACCAGGGGGCCCGTCTGATCGATGGAGAAATCCCCTGTTGAAGCGTAATGGGTGAAAGACGATCGCGATAGGAGTTAAATCGCATTCTGAAAACTCTCAGCACTGAAACCTGAACCCTGAACACTGAAACCCGTGAACGGTTACGTTTATTTTTATTGGGTAACTTCTATCGGGACACCTTCCAAGCCTCTTAACAAGGCGGACAGGAGCAGACAATGGCACGAATTACAGTGGAAGACTGCTTGAATAATGTGGACAACCGTTTCCAGCTCATTCACCTCGCAGCCAAACGAGTACGTCAATTGAAAAAGGGCGCAGAACCTATGGTGGTGTGTAAAAACAAGGATATTGTGGTGGCGCTGAGAGAAATCGCCGCAGGCGATGTTTTTCAGGTGCGGAAAGGAAAAATCTCTGATCGGATTGAGGCCCCGCCGGAGAGCGATCCGGTTTCTGCCCTGGAGGAAGGGCCGTTGACCGAAAACAGAGATGACCTCCCGGAGCCGGAAATGGATGAGATCGAAGAGGGAGAGGACGTCTTGGAGCCGGAACAGGATGAGATTGAAGAGGCATTGGAAGAAAAGTGACCGTCGACAAGAGAGACTATTATGAGGTCCTGAGTGTCTCCCGAGGCTGTGGGGATGAAGAGATCAAAAAATCGTATCGAAAGATGGCCCTGAAATACCATCCAGACCGAAATCCCGGAGATAAGGAGGCCGAGGAAAAATTCAAAGAAGCGGCCGAGGCCTACGAGGTCCTGAGAGACCCCCAGAAAAGACAGACCTACGATCGGTTTGGTCATGAAGGTCTGGAGGGTACGGGCTTCAGAGGCTTCAGCGGATTTGACGATATCTTTTCGAGTTTTGGAGATATCTTCGAGGGTTTTTTCGGCTTTGGCAGCAGGGGGGGGAGTACCCGGGCCGGGCAGGGAAGAAGCCTCCGATACGACATGGAACTGAGTCTGGAAGAGGCCTTTCACGGAAAGGAAGAGGAGATCAGCTTTCATCGTTTGGAGACATGCACGACCTGCAACGGATCGGGAGCCGCCCCGGGCAGTCAGCCCCGGACCTGCACCACCTGTCAGGGAAGGGGCCAAGTGATCCAGTCTCAGGGGTTCTTTCAGGTCAGCACCACCTGTCCCACCTGCCATGGGCAGGGACAGATCATCACCGACCCGTGCCCTGACTGCAGGGGCGGCGGCAAGCTCAGGGCTGAAAAAACCATCCATGTCAAGATCCCTGCAGGTGTGGACACCGGTTCGCAATTGAGATTGAGGGGAGAAGGAGAGGCCGGGGAATACGGGGGACCTCCAGGCGATCTTTTTGTGGTCATCCATGTCAAAGAACATGCATTTTTTACCAGGGAAGACGAAAATCTCATCTGCCAGGTCCCCATCTCTTTTGTGCAGGCCGCATTGGGCGACACCTTGACCATCCCTGTGTTGGGTGAAGAAGAAGGTTACGAACTGGAGATTCCCAACGGCACCCAGCCGGGCGAGGTGATCCGGGTTTCGGGCAAGGGGATGGCCAGCCTGAGAGGGTACCGCAAACGAGGAGACCTGTATGTCAAGCTCATCGTGAAGATACCGCAAAAGATGAGCGAGCACCAGAGAGAGCTCTTGGAGGCATTTGCAGAGACAGAGAAGCTCTCGTTATCTGACAAAAAGAAGAAGCCCAAGGGTTTCTGGAAAAAAATGGCCAAATAGGCGCCACAGGGAATTCGGTCGGCAGGCCACTCAGGACTCCCTGGCATGTTTCGTGCTTTACAGAAGTTGGAAAGGGTGCTAAAAAGCGATGTCGTATTCCTTATGAATGGAGATGCCGATGTTAAGCAAAGAGAATCAGGAGTATTTCAGGGCCTTGCTGAACGAGAAGCTGAATGCGCTTTTAGAGGAGGCCAACAAGACCGTCGTGGGTATGACCGACCACGGGGAGACCTTTCCCGACCCTACTGACAGGGCAACGTTGGAATCAGAAAGAAATTTCACCCTCCGTATTCGGGACAGGGAGCGGAAGCTGATTTCAAAAATCAAGGAGGCCCTAGACAGGCTCGACCAGGGGACCTTTGGCATTTGCGAAGAATGCGGCGAGGATATTTCCGAAGAGAGGCTCAAGGCGCGCCCTGTGACCACGCTCTGTATCAATTGCAAGAAAAGGCAGGAAAACGAAGAGAGGCTCAAGGGGATCTAAGATTTTCCATGGTTGATTGATGAAAGCTGATGGATGAACCAGGGAAAAGGGGACGCAGAGCGTGGGAACGAGGGAAAACCCTGAATCTTTGAACCTTGAAGCATTGGACCTGAAGAGCACCCGAGAGAGGGATGACGATTCCCGTCACTTTTGATATGTTCGTCTCATGGCAGAAACCGAGAAAATGGGAAACAGGGGAAAAAAAGGGCCTCAGGATATCCACGAAGAGGTTATCACCACTCATATCAACGCCGACTTTGATGCCCTCTCTTCCATGTTAGCCGCCAGCAAGCTTTACCCCGACGCCACGCTCGTGTTCCCGGGTTCGCAGGAAAAAAACCTCCGAAATTTTTTCATTAATTCCGTATCCTATCTGTTCAACTTCGCCAAGGTAAGACAGGTCGACCTGGATCATATCAAGCGGCTCATCCTGGTAGATACCCGGCAGAAGAGCCGCATCGGGAAATTCGCCCGGCTGGCGGACCATAAGGATGTTGAAATCCATATCTACGATCACCATCCCGATTCATCGGACGATATCCGCGGGGACGTGGAGGTTATCCGCAGGACAGGCTCGGCCACGGCTATCCTGACGCGTCTTCTCCGAGAAAAGGATATACCGGTAACCCCTGACGAGGCCACCATCATGTGTACCGGGATCCACGAAGATACCGGATCCTTCACCTTTTCTTCCACAACCGACGAAGATTACGAGGCCGCCGCCTGGCTTGCCCGGCAGGGGGCCGACCACAACGTCATATCGGACATGCTCACCCGCGAATTGACCATAGAGCATCTGTGGCTCTTAAACGACCTGACACGATCCGCCGCGACCCGTATCATCAATGGGGTGGAGGTGGCCATTACCAAGGTGATCACCGATGAATACATAGCCGATTTTGCGGTCCTAGTGCATAAATACATGGAGATGGAAAACCTGAACGTGGTCTTTGCCCTGGCCCAAATGGGCGACCGAATCTATCTCGTGGCCCGCAGCCGGACAGATGAGGTGAACGCCGCAGAGATCGCCCGCGCATTTGGAGGGGGCGGGCATCCCCAGGCGGCCTCGGCCACCATCAAAGGTCAGACCTTGATCCAGGTGGAGAGATCCCTGAATGCCCTTCTGGACACCCGTATCGACCCTGTCAGAAGGGCCCTGGACATGATGTCTTCCCCGGTTATACAGATCGGTTCCTCCGAGACCGTAAAGCGGGCCGCAGAGTTGATGATCCGGTACAATATTAACGTCCTTCTGGTGGTGAACGATGAGATCCTTGAAGGGTACATTACTCGGCAGGTCGTTGAAAAAGCAGTCTTTTTCGGGCTTGGTGATATCCGTGTTCATGAATACATGAATATTGAGTTCTCAACCGTCCGCCCGGATGCGTCCCTGAAGGAAATCCAGGAATTGATCATCCGGGGGAGGCTGAGGATCCTTCCGGTCGTGCGAAACGGGAAGGCGTTAGGCGTCATTACCCGAACCGATCTCCTTACGATTCTACTGGGGAACGCCGAGGCGCCCGAGTTCGTGTATGACGCCAAGGACAACGCTCCTGTTGTCAGGAAGAAGAACATGGCCGGGATCATGGGAGACCGGTTGCCGGAAAGACTCATCAAACTCCTTAAAGATTTTGGTAAGACAGCTGATATGCTGGGATATAATGCATATCTCGTAGGAGGGCTGGTCAGAGATATTTTTTTGAAGCACGAAAACCTGGATGTAGACATCGTCATTGAGGGAGACGGCATCGAGTTTGCCCGAGAATTCGCCCGACATCTCAGTGCCCGGGTCAGAAGCCACCGGAAATTCGGGACCGCCGTACTAATTTTTCCGAACGGTTTCAAGGTGGACGTGGCCACGGCCAGGATAGAATACTATGAGGCTCCGGGGGCCCCCCCGATCGTGGAGACCAGTTCCCTGAAGCTGGATCTGTACCGCCGAGACTTCACGGTCAACACCCTTGCCATCAAACTGAACAAGAAGCATTACGGGATCCTTATCGACTATTTCGGCGCGCAGAAAGACATCAAGGAAAAGGCCTTGCGGGTCCTGCATAACCTGAGCTTTGTAGAAGATCCGACCCGCATGCTCCGTGCTATCAGGTTTGAACAGCGATTTGGTTTCAAGATCGGGAAATTGACGCTTTCGCTACTCAAAAATGCCATCAAGATGAACTGGATGGATGGCATCGCGTCCCACCGGATTTTCGCGGAATTTAAACTGATCCTGCAGGAGCCGGACCCCCTGCAGATAATCAACAGGATGAATGAGTTGCAGCTATTGAAGTTCATCCATCCCGATATCCAACTCACCCAGCAACTCCGGGATCTCCTGGAAGAGATCAGGGAAGTCATCGTCTGGTATCATCTCCTCTATCTGGAAGAACCGTTTGAGCCGTGGAAAATACACTGGTACGGCCTCGCCAGCGCGCTCGATGCCGATGCATTTAACCGTCTTACGAGGGATATGGACATCACCCAGAAGTCCCCGCACATGGGGGGAGGCGGGGAAAGGCTTCTGGACTCGCTGTTCAAGTTTGATGGGACTAATTATCAGCTCTATACGCTGCTTTTTCCATATGATACGGAGACGTTGCTCTATCTGATGGCAAAGGCCAGAAGCGAAAAGATGAAGCGGCTCATTTCATTTTACTTTACCCGGTTGAAGGGGACAAAGATCCTGATAGACGGAAAAGACCTGTTGCAGATGGGTCTGAAGTCAGGGCCTGTTTTCAAAGAGATCTTTGACAGACTGTTAGAGGCCAGATTAAACAATTTAATAAAGACACGGGACGACGAAATCCGTTTTGTGAAAGACACGTTCGGCGATCTGTTGCATGAAAGGGACATGTGATCAAATGAACAAAGGAACTATTTTAAGCGGCATGAGACCCACTGGAAAATTGCATCTCGGACATCTGCACGGGGCTCTCCTGAACTGGAAACAACTCCAGAAAGAGTACCGGTGTTTTTATTTCATCGCAGACTGGCATGCCCTCACCAGTGAATATGCGCACCCCGATATCATTCGAAAGAGCACGTATGAGATTATCGTCGACTGGATTTCAGTAGGACTCGATCCGGAGGTTTCCACCTTTTTTATCCAGTCCGAAATCAAGGAGCACGCGGAGCTTTACCTGATTTTTTCCATGTTCACCCCCCTTCCCTGGCTGGAGAGGAACCCGACATACAAGGAACAGCTCACTGAACTGAGACAGAAGGATGTGTATACCTATGGATTTTTAGGGTACCCTGTTCTCCAGGCGGCCGACATCTTGATGTATAAGGCCAACGGGGTCCCTGTGGGCGAGGACCAGGCCCCCCACGTTGAACTCACGAGGGAAATCGCCCGTCGTTTCAATCACCTCTACGGGGAGGTGTTCCCTGTCCCCGATGTCCTTCTGACCCCTACATCCAAGATCCTAGGTCTCGACCGGCGCAAGATGAGCAAGAGCTACGGCAACGCCATATTCCTGACAGACAGCGACGAAGAGATCGACGCCAAGGTATCGCAGATGATCACCGACCCTCAACGCGCCAGGAAATCCGACGCCGGCGATCCCACTATCTGCAATGTCTTCTCGTTTCACGAAATCTACTCAAAACCGGAAACCATTGAGGCGATCCGGAATGAATGCCAGTCGGCCGAGATCGGGTGCGTGGAATGCAAACGGATGATGGCTGCCAGCCTGAAGCAGGGACTTGAACCGATCCGGGCCAAGAGAAGGGAACTGGAATCCGATATGGGGCGGGTGAAAGAGATCGTGGCGGAAGGCAATAGAAAGTCCAGGGCCATTGCCCGGGACACCATGGCTGAGGTCAGGGAGGCGGTGAAGATTTAGTCATTTACCTATGGACTACGAAGTCAAATTGGAGATATTTGAAGGGCCGTTGGACCTGCTGCTTCATCTGATTCATAAGAATGAGGTGGATATCTTCGATATCCCGATTACCACTATCACCGAACAGTACCTGGCCTATCTGGATATGATGAAGGCCCTCAACATCAGCGTTGCCGGCGACTTTCTGGTCATGGCCGCCACCCTGATCCATATCAAGTCGAAGATGCTGCTTCCCGGATCGGATGAAGAGGGAGAAGAAGAGGACCCGCGCGATGAAATTGCACGACCGCTCCTGGAATACATGCGACTCAAGGAAGTGGCACAGGAACTTTCGGAGCGGGAGATCCTGGGAAGAGATGTCTTTTCCAGAAAAGATGGTTCCTGGGACGAGGCTGAACCTCAGGCTGAAGAACCCCGCCTGGATATCAGTCTGTTTCATTTGATTGACGCATTCAGGCGGATCATGGAGAGAAGTCAGCCCGGCGACATGCTGATGACATTCAGACGCGAAAAATGGTCCGTAAAGGAAAAATCTCGGCTCATCCTATCATTACTGAAGCAGAAGCGGGAAATGGCCTTTGACGAGATCTTCAGTGAAGACCGAAGGGTTCCTGAGTTTATCGTCACCTTCTTAGCGCTTCTGGAGCTGGTTCACCTCGGTCTTGTCAAGGTATTTCAGACGTGTTACAACAACAGCGACATCCGTCTCGTTGCAAATTTTGATGGCAATGGAACAGAGGATATCAGTGCAGATCTGGCCCTCTGAGCCGTGAACGGTTCCAAACATGGACAAACCGCTTGAACTGATTGTTGAGGCCCTCCTGTTCGCGTCGAGCAAGCCCTTGAGCGTGCAGGAGATACACAGGTGCCTGCCGGACATCCCGCTCCCCGATGTCAGGGCCGCCTTGACAGCCTTGCAGGCAGCCTATGACGCCATGGCGAGGAGCTTCCATCTGAAGGAAGTGGCAGAAGGGTACCAGATACGCACCCGATCGGCATATGCCCCCTATGTCCTCAAGATGCTGAAAAGTTCACCTGCCCGGTTGTCCCGGGCCGCGCTGGAGACCTTGGCCATTGTCGCCTACAAACAACCGATTATCCGTCAGGAGATCGAGCAGTTCAGGGGCGTGGATGCAGGCGGAATTCTAAGAACGCTCCTAGAAAAGGACCTGATCCGGATCATGGGACGGAAGACGATTCCGGGCAGGCCGCTCATTTATGGAACCACCAAGAGATTTCTTGAGGTATTCGATCTCAAGGATCTGGAATCACTTCCGAAACTTAAAGAACTGAAGGATTTTGGATCTGGCGACGAGGCGGCCGTACACATGCCGGAGGAGGATGGACAGGTTGATGAAACGTCCGATGAAAGTGGGGCCTCGCCGGCCCGTGATGAGCAGGGGCTCCTGTTCCCAAATGACCGGGGAGGAGGCCCAACGGCTTAACCGGATACTGTCCTCTGCCGGCCTCGCCTCGCGGCGGAACGCCGACGAGCTGATCCGCTCAGGCCGGGTTACGGTCAACGGGGAGCAGATGAAGACCCTGGGGACCTTGGCAGTATGGGGGGTGGACAGCATCCGTGTGGATGGTCGGGAGATCCCCGCCCCGTCTGAAAGGGTCTATCTGATCCTGAATAAACCCTTCGGGTATATCTGCGCCCTCAAAGACCCGGCCGGCAGGCCCCTGGTAACCGACCTTGTGAAGGACCTTTCCCAGAGGGTCTACCCGGTGGGCCGACTCGATTTTGATACCTTGGGGCTCCTCCTCCTCACCAATGACGGGGACTGGGCTCACCGGCTCACCCATCCGCGATACCATGTCCCCCGTACCTATAAAATCACCGTCGCAGGGCGGATCACCGACCTGGCCTTGGCAAATTTGGGGAAGGGGGTTTTACTGGAGGATGGGCCCAGCGGACCGTCAAAGACCCATCTGATCATGCGCAATGAGCGCCAGAGCATCATCCGAATGACCATCTCAAGGGGAAGATCCCGTCAGGTGCGGCGCATGGTTCAAGCGGCCGGGTTCAGGGTGATTCATCTCATGCGGACGGCATTCGGAAATCTGCAGTTGGGAGACCTGAAGATCGGCGGGTGCCGACACCTAACTGCCGAGGAGGTGAGGGCCACAAAAAAACTGGTGGGAATGATCTGATTTTTTTTGTTTACAGACCTCAGCCTTTATTGTATCGTAGCCCCCATCCTGATCCTAACGAGATCAGCGACACAAGCCGGGCGGTTAACTCAGCGGGAGAGTGCCATCCTCACACGGTGGAAGCCGGGGGTTCAAATCCCCCACCGCCCACCACGAGCAAGATTAAGGGGTTGCCTTATGTTAGGGAACCCCTTTTTTTGTCGAGAAATCGATTGAATATCAGCACTCGGCGCCAGGCAATGGCAGCATGCCAAACCAAGCCAACCATCGAGCAGACATGGAGAACGCCCTAAAAAAAGCTGTTATTCTCATTACATCTATCTTGTCCTTGCTGGCAGCGTGTGCATCGCCCTTTCCTGAGCTGACCATACACGTGGACACAACCAAATGTCCATACCTCAAATATGAGCGGGACCACGCTGCCTGCCTGGAACGGGCGCGAAGCCTCTACCCAGTGACACAGATTCAGCTTCGGGCCCAACCGGTCATCTACCAGCCTGTGTATGAGGCGCAACGGGTATATGTGATTGACTGTCTGGAAAAAATGGGCTATCGCGTTTTGAAGACAGGCGAGTGGGCGCCGTTTTAGTCACGGCTTCTTGGCTCTGGTTGCTGGATACTCTTTTTTACAAGGTTGAAGCTACGAGTTTAAAGTGCCTAATCACGCTTTGGCGTGATAAACAGCGACAGGGGAAGTTCCGATTCTAACTTCACGCTCCACACTTCGTTCCTGGATACTGGATGCTGGGATGCTGTCTCTTCTGACCTGTGACTTCGGACCTCTGGCCTTTGATGTTTGTTCTCAACTTTAGGAATTCCTACTTCAGGCACTTCTTTTGCTGTCCGATCATGGTTGTTCGTATAATAATCGATTGTCAATTTTCAATTCAGTGGACATGTAGGCATATCTCAGGCCTTTTCCCGGTTTCAGTTTTGATGCCGGCTTCTGCCGTGCAGGTCCTCGGTCGTAACCTCAACGAATAGATCATGCTTTTGGAGGACCCGCGGCGTCCGGAACAGACCTTTCTGTTTGGGCGCCTTTCTTTTTCCCGAAGAAACGAACTACCACCACATAGAAGAGGGGGATGAAAAAGATCGCCAGGAAGGTGGAGGTCACCATCCCGCCCAGGACGCCGGTGCCGATGGCGTTCTGGGCCCCCGCGCCGGCACCGGTGGCCAGGGCCAGGGGGAGGACCCCGAAACCAAAGGCCAGCGAGGTCATGACGATGGGCCGCAGTCTCAGTCGGGCGCCCTGCAGGGTGGCCTCCACCAGCCCCGTGCCCGCCTTTACCTTGGCCATGGCAAACTGGACGATCAAGATGGCATTCTTGGTGGTCAGCCCCAGTACGGTAAGCAGCCCGATCTGGAAATAGACATCGTTGGGAAATCCCCGCAGCATCGAGGCGGCCACGCCGCCGATGACCCCGAGAGGGAGGGCAAGCATGACGGATATCGGAACGGTCCAGCTTTCGTAGAGGGCGGCCAGACAGAGGAAGATTACGATCATGGAAAAGGCGTAGAGGAGACCGGTCTGGCTCGTGGCCATGCGCTCCTGATAGGAGATCCCGCTCCAGTCGAAGCCGACGCCCTCGGGCAGCTTAGCCACGATCTCTTCCATAGCGGCCATCGCCTCCCCGGTGCTCCGGCCCGGGGCTGCCTCTCCCAGGATGTTCATGGAGGGAAATGCGTTGAACCGTTCCAGCCGAGGGGACCCGTAGGTCCAATGGCCGGAGGCAAAGGAGGTAAACGGCGTCATGCCTCCGGTATTGTTGCGCACGTAAAGGTGTTCCAGGTCGCTGGGGAGCATGCGATGGGGGGCATCGGCCTGGACGTAGACCCGCTTGACCCGGCCCCCCTGGATAAAGTCATTGACATAGGCGCCGCCAAAGGCCGTTGTGATCGCATTGTGAATCGAACTGATCGGAACGCCAAGTGCCCCGGCCTTTTCCCAGTCTACGTCGATGCGGTATTGGGCCACATCCTCCATGCCGTTGGGACGCACCCGAATCATCCGGTCATCTTTGGCGGCCATGCCGAGAAGCTGGTTGCGGGCCTCCATCAGTTTCGCGTGGCCCAGGCCCCCGCGATCCTGCAATTGAAAGTCGAACCCGACCGAGGTGCCCAACTCGGTGACCGCGGGCGGCGCAAAGGCAAAGACCCTGGCATTGCGGATTTTTGCAAACCGCGACATGGCGCGTCCTGCCACGGCCTTGACCTTCAGGTCCGGCCGGTCGCGAAGCTCCCAGTCCTTGAGACGGACAAAGCCCAGGCCGGCGTTTTGCCCGCCCCCGCCAAAGCTTCTGCCGGCCATGGTCATGACGGATAACACCGCCTCTCGTTCATCTTCCTGGAAATAGGCGCGGACCTCGTCCAGCACCTGCATGGTCTGTTCCAGGGTCGAACCCGATGGGAGCATTGCCTGGATAAACAGAATGCCCTGGTCCTCGTCCGGGAGATAGGCCGTGGGCATGCGCTGAAACAGAAATCCCAGGGCCGCCACGATCAGCACGTAGATGACCAGGTAGCGGACCTTGCGGCCTATGATTCGACTGACCAGGACTTGATACCGATCCCGGGTCCAGTTAAACATGCGGTTGAACTCCCGGAAAAACCATTTGAAAGGGGCAAAGACGGTTTTGGCTTCCTCCTGGACCCTGACCGCGGGCCTGAGGAGCGAGGCGCACAGCACCGGGGTCAGGATCAGGGCCACCAGGACCGAGAGGAGCATGGCCGAGATGACGGTCACGGAAAACTGCCGGTAGATGACGCCGGTGGAACCGCCGAAAAAGGCCATGGGGCCGAACACCGCGGACAGCACCAGTCCGATGCCGATCAGGGCGCTGGTGATCTCCTCCATGGACTTGGCCGTGGCCTCCTTGGGCGACAGGCCCTCGTCGTGGATGATCCGTTCCACGTTTTCCACCACCACGATGGCGTCGTCCACCAGCAAACCGATGGCCAGCACCATGGCGAACATGGTGAGCATGTTGATGGAAAACCCGAAAAAGTCAAGCACGGCAAAGGTCCCCAGGATCACCACGGGCACGGCAATGGTCGGGATCAGGGTGGCCCGGAAGTTTCCCAGGAATAAGAACATGACCAGAAAGACCAGCAGGACCGCCTCAAGGAGGGTCTTGACCACCTCGTTGATGGCCACCTTTACGAAGGGCGTGGTATCAAAGGGATAGATGACCTTGACGCCGGGTGGAAAGTACTTGGAGAGTTCATCCATCTTGGCGCGAATGGCGTCGGCCGTATCCAGGGCGTTGGCGCCCGCGGCCTGCCGGACCGCCAGGGCCGCGCTGGGTTTGCCGTTGAAGAGCCCCTCCACATCGTAGCGTTCGGTGCCCAGCTCGGTCCATCCCACGTCCCGCACGCGCACAATGGAGCCGTCGGGGTTAATGCGCAGCGGGATGGCGGCGAACTCCTCCGGGGTCTTGAGCAGGTTCTGAACAATAATAGAGGCGTTCAACCGTTGCCCCTCGACCGCCGGCGCTCCGCCGAACTGGCCGGCCGAGATCTCCACATTGTAGGCGCGAAGCGCGGCGATAACGTCATCGATGGTCAGCTTGTAATTGGTCAGCTTGTCCGGATCGAGCCAGACCCGCATGGCGTACTGACCGCCAAAGCTTTCCACCTCGCCCACGCCCGGCACACGGGCCAGGACCTTCTCGATGTTGGATTGCGCATAGTCTCTAAGGTCATTGCCGTTCATGCTCCCGTCTTCCGAGATCAGACCTACGATGATCAGCCAGTTGCGGGTGGACTTGCTCACCTTGACGCCCTGACGCTGGATGACGTCGGGCAGACTGGCCATGGCGAGCTGGAGCTTGTTTTGCACCTGGGACCAGGCCAGGTCCGGATCGGTGCCCGGGGCAAAGGTCAGTTCGATCCTCCCGGCGCCGGAGCCGTCGCTGGTGGCGGTCATGTACAGGAGCTTGTCGAACCCGGTCATCTTCTGTTCGATGATCTGGATCACGCTGTCTTCCACGGTCTCGGCTGAGGCCCCGGGATAGAAGGCATCGATGGCGATGGAGGGCGGGGCGATGGGCGGATACTGGGAGACGGGCATGTTATAGATGGCCAGGCCGCCGGCCAGCATCATGATGATGGCGATGACCCAGGCAAAGACCGGGCGTTCCAGGAAGAATTTCGACAGCATCAGACCCCTCCGTTACTTTGTTTCCGCCCTCGTTCCGGTGGTCTGTCGCCCCTTCGGATCGGCCTTGCCGCTGTCAAAGGGAACAACCTTCACGGTTACGCCCGGTCGGACCTTGAGCATGCCCTCCACGATCAGGCGCTCGCCCCCCGAAAGGCCCGATGAGACCAGCCAGTGGTCGCCGATGGCGCGCTCGAGGGTCAGCCTGCGCTGCTGAACCGTTCCGGTCTCATCCACGATCAGGGCGATGGGTTCTCCCTTCGGATTGCGGCTCACCCCCTGCTGAGGCGCCATGATGGCCTGCTCGGCGATCCCCTCCTGGACCACGGCCCGAACGAACATGCCCGGCAGGAGGACAGACTTTGGATTGGGAAAGATGGCCCGGAGGATAACAGACCCGGTCGTCGGGTCTACCGTGACGTCGCGGAACTGGAGGGCCCCTTCCAATGGATACGGCGTGCCGTCCTGCAGGATGAGGTTGACCTTCTTGCGGTCCTCTCCGCTCTGTTTCAGGCGGCCGGCATCCAGGCTCCGCTTTAATCGTTGGAGTTCAGTGGTGGACTGGGCCATATCTACATAAATTGGGTCTATCTGTTGGATGGTTGTCAGTTCCTTGGGTTGATAGGCCGTTGCCAGTGCCCCATCCGTCACATTGGATCTGCCGATGCGGCCGGAGATGGGCGCCGTGATGCGGGTATAGCCCAGATTGATGCGGGCGGTTTTTACCGATGCCTTCCAATACTCGACCTCCGCCTCGGCCTGCAAGAGGGCGGCGGCCCGGTCGTCATAGTCTTGCTGGCTGACCGCGTTGGAGGCCATTAACTTCTTGTACCGATCGGCCTTTGAACGGATCGCGGGGAGATTGGCCTCGGCCTTGGCAAGGTAGGCCTTCGCATTGTCGAGGGCCGCCTGAAAAGGGGCTGGATCGATCTGATAGAGCACGTCGCCCGCCTTGACTTCAGCCCCTTCCGTGAACAGGCGTTTCTGGATGAGACCACTGACCTGGGGGCGGATTTCGGCGATGCGGTAGGCGCTGGTGCGACCCGGCAATTCCGTGGTGAGCAGGACAGGCTGAGTGGAAACCGTCACGACCGCCACCTCGGGGACAGGAGGCGCCGCGGCCTGCTGACCGTGTCCGTTTTCGCAGCCGCCCGACAGAAGCAAACTCGCCAGAACCGCCAATACCATCGTCCAGTTCAATAATTTGTTACCGTTCTTGTTTAGTTGCATCAAAGACCTCCACCATATGGTGAATGAAGTGAGCTAAAGTGACTAAAGTTGGGAGTTTGGAGTGTGGAGTTGGGAGTTCAAATCGTCACGCCAAGGTGTGGTTAGGCACTCCACACTCGTAACTTCAACCTCGGGTAAACGAGCATCCAGTATCCACCCATCCAGCATCCAGTTTCCAGCTCCAGATCACCGATCCAACAGTGATGGTCTCGTAAAAAGTCGAAAATGCTCTCTTTCCGTCATTCCGGCGAAAGCCGGAATCCAGTGTTCTCAAGCACTTATTAAACCCCTGAGCCCCGTTTTTCAACGGGGTGACGACTTTTTACGAATGCATCAACAGTCCCTTGAAAAAAATATCCAAAATGGCGTCAGGGTCTTCCGGGTAGGGATGGCGCTCGGGGGACTCGATCCACAGGAAGAAAAATGCATCCACGACGCTGTCGAGGGCGACGGCCAGATGATAGGGAGGGGCAATCTCTCTGATCCGTTTGTTCCTGATGCCGCTCTCAAAGACAGAGGCCAGCCTTTCCATGAAGGCGTAGTATCGTTTCCGCAGGGCCTCATCCAATCCTGCCCGGATATTGAAACTCGCCCCCTTGCTCTCGGCCAGAAAGAGGCGGATAAAAGGGAGATTGCTGCGAAACCTGTCGCCTTTGGTCCGGACGTAATTTCTGAGTTTTTCAATCTCGTCATCCGGCTTCTCGATCGCCTGCACGAGAGCCTCTTCAAAGCTGTCGCACTCCTCCAGGACCAGGGCCTTGTAGAGATCCTCCTTGTTCTGGAAGACCGTGTAGAGCGTTCCAATGGCGAACTCGGCCTTTTCGGCGATCTCGTGCATGGATACATTGTGGTACCCTTTTTCCGCAAACAGATCGAGGGCGGCCGCAAGCATCTCCTGGCGCTGCCGCAGCTTTTCTCTTTCCCGCCTTGAGAGTTTTTTGTTGTTCATGGATTGATCCTCCCGGGGCCGCAGGACATCCTCATATCGTGCGTGAATGTGACGCAGCATTATAAAAAATGAATAACGTGTCACAATATAAAATTGTTCATCACTCTGTCAAGAAATATCTGCGGCCTCCGACCGGCCAATAACTTCCATCCCTCTACCATGAAAATAGGTTCCGGGGTTCAGAGGTTTCCCGCTGGCAGCGGGATTGGACGTTCCATGTTGTCGGTTTTGCAGCAGGTTCTGTGCTCATGCGCGGCACGGCTGATCCCCGGCCATGAGTATTTACATTCCCATACCTTGTGTGATAAGGTCTTTGCCGTTTGTCGATCCTTTCATCCGGCAATGTCGCAGGCACCCTGTAAAACCATACGACAGGGATCGGTTTTGTGAACCGCTTCGGCACCGTTTTTCTATTCTATCCGGAGGCGCCGGGGCCGCAGCATTGCAGTTAAAATAAGGTGATCACCTATGGAATTGGAACAGCAGAGGATGGATATGATGGCGAGCAAGGATTTCCTGGGTAAATTGGTTCAGACGTGTCCCGATGGGATCATCGGTATCGATCGAAAGGGGACTGTGATCATCTTTAATGCGGTCGCTGAAAAGTTGACAGGTCTGGCCATTGCGGATGTGATCGGGAAGATGTCCATTCAAGAGGTTTATGATATCCCTGAAATGGCCCGGGAACTCAAGAAAAAGATTTACAGCGAAGACTGTGGAGGCCCCGGACGCCTGGATGGGCTTGAGGTGACCGTGAAAGGCACTGAAGGCAGAAAGATACCCATCCGCCTGTCAGCGGCATTGATCTTTGAAAACGAGGTCGAAGTCGGCAGCGTGGGGTTTTTTCATGATCTGACCGATCGAAAGGAGATGGAGGAGGAACTGCGCCGGCGATCCATTACCGACAGTCTGACGAATCTCTATAACCGGAGACACTTTCATACCACCCTCACGGAAGAGATGGCAAGATGCACCCGATACGGGGGCCCTTTGAGTCTGGCCGTGTTCGACCTGGACAACTTCAAACCGTTTAATGATACCTACGGGCATCAGGAGGGAGACACGATCCTTCGCTTATTGGCTGAATGCATTGCATCGGTGTTTCGCTCTACGGATAACGCATTCCGGCTGGGTGGAGATGAATTCGCCGTGTTGCTGGTGGAAACGGAGATTGCCAACGCCGGGCAGGTCATGGAGCGGTTCAAGGCCCGTTTTGGCGAAGAATGGGCCCATAAGATGGCCTATCTGGGCCAGAGGCTTCGGCCCGTAACCATGAGTATCGGCGTGGCCCAACTGGCAGTTGGAGAAAAGGCCGACAAGTTTCAGCTCAGGGCCGATCTGGCCATGTATGAGGCCAAGAATGTCGGGGGCAACCGGGTCGTTCTGGCATCCAAGCAAATCGGCGTATAAGCTCGGAAACGTTCAAGCCTCACAGGCAGATCGCCGAGCGCCCAGTCATTGGCAGGTCTCCATCCTAAGGAATAGACTCTATTTGTAGCCTTTAAGCTTATTTTGCCATTTTATTTATGCAACTGAGGGGTTCATTCAGGCAGATGGGGTTGAATCCGGTTGAAGCAAAAAAGTGGGGTCCTGAACGCCCTGAATGGTAAATTGGCATCCAGGATCAGGACTTTTTCAAAATCATAACCGGTCTGCAAGGAGGTGAATAGGATGAGCACATTTTCTGAGTTGGCATTAGAGTTGGAAGGTCTGTTACGACTGAAGATTTCGCCTGTCGGGATCAAGTTGTTTCCAAAGATGAGTGACATACCCAAGGAATTTGAAGTAATAAAAACAACTTGCAGTGTTTGCCAAATTATCGCGAAGGCAAGGTACCATGAGACAGGCGTGGCCACCACCAAGGATGCGGCAACAGCTTGCGGTCTGGGGGGCGCCGTGCTGGGTCTTTATGATGTTGCCCCCGATGTTGCAGATGGGACCAGGAACGTGGGCGCCTGGGCGAAGACTGTGGAAGCGACCAAGAAGCTGGCTCAGGATAGAATGATGATCGAAAAGGGGCGGTTTGAAGCCTTTGGCGTCGCGCCGCTCAAGACGATGACGGTTGAGCCGGATATTGTACAGGTGTGGGGCACTCCTGTACAAATGCTTCAACTGGTTTACGCACATATCTGGGATGGGGGCGATAACGTGGAATTAGGCACCAATGGTCATGGAGCGAGCTGTTATGAGACCCTGGTCGTCCCGTATCTTACCGGAAAGGTCAGGCTGGCTATTGCAGATATCGGCGACCGCAGATTTGCATATGCCGCTGACAACGAGATGATCATGGGATTTCCCCTTGCAGAGCTTGAAAGGCTTACTGTGAATCTGCGGGAATCTTACTCCGGGGCCTATAAATATCCATATGCATATTATATGTTCCCGATATGGGAAGGCGCCCTGGAGAGATGTAAAGCATAATTGGAGGTGAATGACGGAAAAAGTCTGTAAATTTCATGGGATTTCTTGAGAGCGTTTTTCTTGTTAGGGGAGGTGCGGTTTCGTCCGCCGGTCGCGTCAAGCGTCCCAGCATGCGGCTGAAGCCGCACCTTCAAGGGGGCGTGACGGAAAAAGGCTGTACTTAAGTCGTTCGTGTGGTATGGAGACCGAAGCTGTTTACACTTCAACTTTCTGTGCACTATAGCCTTCAAGAAAAAGTTTTTGGGGTTCCGGCTATGCATCGTCTTGTTTTCAAGCTGTTATTCAATCAATCCCGCTTTCAAGCGGGATAAATCGACAATCAGAAATCCTATAGGAGGATGTGAATAGTGAGCGAGGAAGAAACCAGAAAAAGGACCCAGGAGACGGCAAAGAGGCTTTTTGGAAAGGGTGTCCGGATGGATCCTCCCTACCTGATGTGGAAGGAATTTGACAGGGACCTGGCCAATGATTTTTCAAAATTCATCACAGGGAACCTCTATTCCCGGACAGTCCTGACGCTGCAGGAGAGGCAGATGGCGGCCTGTGCCATGCTGGCGGCCATCCGGGCGGGAGATGAATTGAGACTTCACGTGAATGCGGCCCTGAATGTGGGCTGCGACCCCAGGAAACTGGCGGAGGTCTTTTTCCAGGTCGCCACCTATGCAGGGATGCCCGCGGTCAACGAGGCCCTTTCCATCTATCGGGACGTCCTGAAGGAGAGGGGAGAGTGGCCCGTATCACCCTCGACATCCCCGGATTCGTAACATTCATCATCAAGAGATTAAGGACTGCGGGGTATGAGGCCTACGTGGTCGGCGGGGCGGTGCGCGACGCCTTTCTGAAACGGCCCATCATGGACTGGGATGTGGCCACATCTGCGCCGGCCGGTCGGATCAAGACCATTTTCAACGATCAGAGGCAGTTTGCCCTCAGGCATGATACCGTTACCCTGGTCCATTCAGGCGACCATTTTGAAGTGACGCCTTTTAGGGGAGGGGAAAACGACCTTACGAGCGATCTCTCACGCAGGGATTTCACCATCAATGCCATGGCCCTTGATCCGGATGGTCTGAAGGTGATAGACCCCTTCTACGGGGAGTCGGATATCAAACAGAGGGTCCTTCGTGCGGTCGGAAATCCAGAGGACCGATTTCGGGAAGACCCACTGCGTCTCCTGCGGTGCATACGGCTTTCAGCAGAACTTCGTTTCCGTATCGACAAAGAAACGGTTGCGGGCCTCGGCGCAACGGCCCCCCTCCTATCGTCTACAGCCCCGGAGCGCATCAGGGACGAACTGATGAAGATCCTCATGACCCGGAGCCCTTCCAGGTCCTTATATTTCATGGTCAGGACAGGCATTCTCAAAACTTTTCTTCCTGAACTTCTCGAAGGATATCTCAAAAGACAAAATCACTATCACTGCCATACCATTTTCAGACATATTGTTGAAACAATCGACCACGTCAGGCCAGACCCTGTCCTTCGACTGACGGCCCTCTTTCATGACATTGCCAAGCCCCGCACCCGGATCAAGAGGGGGGGGGTATGGCGTTTCTATGGCCACGAAAAAGAGAGTGCCTTGTTGGCTGAGGAAATCCTCAAGAGGCTCAAGTTCAGCAAGGAGGCGATCAGAAGGGTAGCCCATCTCATTCGACACCATATGATCGGGTATGACTCCGGATGGAACGATGCCGCGATCAGGCGTCTGATGCGGCGTGTGGGGACCGGGCACATCCATGACCTCCTGGCATTTCGCCGGGCCGACCTCCTGGCCCACGGTTTTGCAGACCAGGACCTGGCCTTGAGGGATGAACTGGAACGGCGGGTGGAGGAACAGATCCAGCGGGGGACCCCAACCAGGAGGGAAGACCTTGCCGTGGACGGAAACATGGTCATGAAAATTACAGGTCTGTCATCCGGTCCAGCGGTGGGAAGGGTGTTGCGGGACCTGAATGAGAAGGTCCTGGATCATCCGGAATTGAACAACAGGGAGGATCTGACGGCCATCCTTGAAGCTATCCAAACTTGCGCTTGACCATTCAGTCGTCATTCTCTATACTCCATCGACTAAATATCCCACATCGCCCAATGGAGGAATATGAACGCCCATCTCAAGTCGATCAAAATGAAGATGAAACTGGCCGTCGGAATATTCGTTCTGCTGGCCTTTACCGGCTGTATGACGGACTCGCATCATGTAAAATCCGAGGCGTCGTCATCACCCGCAGCCACCCCATCTGTAAAGGCCCCTTCCACTGAACGATCATCCACACCCACCCAGAAAGACCTGTCCCCTTCGGTAATCGAGGGCACAGAAGAAACGCCAGGCGGGATAACTCTGAGCACATCTATTTCTCATTCCGCAACAAACGGGACAGGAGAACCGCTGCCACCCTACGAAAAGGAGGAATTTCCCCTCTTTACGTCCAAGGCAAAGGCAACGAAATCGGCTCAGGAGATTCTTGACTCGGCCCTGGAGTTCTGTAACGCGAGCAACGATTTTTGGGAAAGAGGGGACCTCGATAATGCGGTGGACGCCCTTGACCAGGCCTATTCACTCATATTGCATATAGATCCTGGCCAGTCCCCCGAGATCCTTCAGCAGAGGGACGATCTCCGATACACCATCTCCCAGCGGATACTGCAAGTCTATTCCTCACGCTTTACGGTTGTCAACGGATATCACAAGGCCATTCCTCTGGATATGAATCCGGATGTGGAGAAGGCCCTCCAGTTGTTGAAAGAGAGGGAGAGAAGCTTTTTTATAAATGCCTACCGTCGGTCGGGCAGATACCGGCCTGCCATTGTTAAGGCACTCAAGGGGGCCGGTCTCCCCGAGGAGCTTTCCTGGTTGCCGCTGATCGAAAGCGGATTTAAAATAAATGCGATGTCGAGGGCCAGGGCCCTCGGGATGTGGCAGTTCATCGCGTCGACCGGATATAAGTACGGGTTAATCAGAGGCCAGTGGGTCGACGAACGGATGGACCCTGAAAAATCGACCGAGGCCGCCATCGCCTATCTCAAGCAACTGCATCAGATCTTTGGAGATTGGCAAACCGTCCTTGCAGCCTACAACTGCGGCGAGGGGAGGGTGTTGAGATGTATAAATACCCAGAAAATAAATTATTTAGACCATTTCTGGGATCTCTATAAGAAGCTGCCCTCCGAGACCGCCTTTTATGTGCCCCAATTTCTGGCCGTGCTCCATATTCTGAATGATCCAGGGGCCCACGGCTTCACGCTCCCGCCGGTGGATGAAGAGATTCAAGCAGAAGTGGTCACTATTAACAAACAGGTTTCCCTCAAGACCATGGCCCAGCACATCGGTGTGTCCGATGACGTTTTGGAGGAGCTGAACCCGGCGCTCAGGCGCAACATCACGCCCCCGAGACCCTATGAGTTCAGGGTGCCTGTCGGAAAAGGCCCTGTGCTCCTGGCGGAACTCGACAACATTCCCCAGTGGCAGCCCCCTGCGCCTGCCCCTGCCCGTGTGCAGGCGGCGGCCACCTGTGTGACCCACAAGGTAAAAAAGGGAGAGACCCTGTCATCCATTGCACACAGATACGGGACGAGTGTCAGTGCAATTATGGCCCAGAATCAACTCAAGAGGAAAGGCTACATCAAGGTAGGCTGGAACCTCAAGATCCCCACCGGCACGCGTTACGCCTCTGCCGTAGAGAAGGCCGTCCCGCAAACCGCCTCAACGCGGGAGACTCTCCAGCCCAGGAAATCTCCTGACGCCAAGTATGTGGTCCAAAAAGGCGATTCCCTCTGGAAAATCGCCAATCGATTCAATACGACCACCCAGGAAATCCAGTCCTTGAATCGACTGCGCAACAGCAATCTGAGCATCGGGCAAATCCTGGTCATTTCCAGCCCCTCTACAGAATCTGCCGGCGTAGGGACAGAGACATATAAGGTCCTGAAGGGAGACTCTCCCTACATTATCGCACAGAAACACCAGATGGACCTTGCAGACCTCCTGCGGATGAACAGACTCACCCCTCGGAGCACCATCTTTCCCGGCCAGACACTGATTGTAAAGAATCAATAGAGTGTAACCTTTAGCCAGGCGCCAGCGGATGGGTAGGTGCGGATTCATCCGCGTCCCGCTCAGAGCGGGACGGTGCGAATAAATTCGCACCTACAGGCACAAAGCCAACGAAAAAAGGTTATACTCAGGATGCTGGCGCCGGTTGTTGTAAATCCGGATAGGGATTCAAAATAGGCGTTTGTGCAATCAAGGCAACATAATGATTTTCCTCTGAGAGTCTCCGGGAGATATGAAAGCCTACCTCCCATGCATCTGCAATGATCATTTTCACAATTCGATTCCCCCTTTTCAGCCGAGGTTGGGACCGCCGTGTCGAGACCCTCCCCATAACGGCGCCTAATTTACGGAGCACCCGGGAAAAGTCAACCAGGGAACTGGGGGCTGGATACTGGATCCCGGATACTCGTTTTTGGATAAATCCTCACTCCTCACGTCTTGCGCCTCTCGCCTTACACCTCAATTCTATTTACAAGCTCACCCCGCGATGTTATAACGTTCCTTCAAATCGATATGAGGAGGAATTCAGAATCAGAAGATCTGGAAAACAATGCAATGGCTGAGATAAACGGTAACTATTATGATGCTGAGGCCTTGAAACGATATATTGACAGGTTCGTAAAGGCAAGGATTCTTGTGGTGGGCGATATCATCATGGACGAATATATCTGGGGCAATGTCACCCGGATTTCGCCCGAAGCCCCGGTTCCTGTGGTGGATGTGGAGCAGGAGACAAAGATGTTGGGCGGCGCTGCCAATGTGATACGGAACATCTCCACGCTCGGTGCGAAGCCCATCCTGTGCGGCGTGGTCGGGGATGACAACACCGGCAAGGAAATCCTATCCGCACTGGCCCATATGGGCCTGAGCACCGACGGGGTGGTCAGCGAAACAGGGAGGCCCACCAGCATCAAGACCCGGATTGTTGCCCATAATCAGCAGGTGGTTCGATTTGACAGAGAAAGCCGGGCAGATGTGAGGCCCCAGAGTATTCAAAAGCTCATCGACTACATCAGCAAACACCTCGACACAATCGATGCCATTGTTGTCTCAGATTATGGAAAAGGGCTCATCTCCGGCCACCTGATGATGGGGATGAGAGAGTTGTGCCAGCCACGTTCGGGCCGAAACATCATCATGACCGTAGACCCCAAGACAGGCAACTTCGAGTATTATAAAGGGGTGGACGTGATCACGCCGAACCACCATGAGGCAGGGATTTACTGCGGTTTCAAGATCCTGGATGAGGATGCCCTGAAGCAGGCCGGAAAGAAGATGGTGAACGATCTGAATTGCCGGTCGGTGCTGATTACCCAGGGAAAAGACGGGATGACCCTTTTTGAAAGGAGTGGGGAGACCACTCATATCCCGACCGTGGCAAAGAAGGTCTTTGATGTTACCGGGGCGGGAGACACGGTCATCGGGACCATCTCTCTGGGCCTGGCCGCCGGCCTCGACTTGAAATCAGCGGCGATCCTCTCCAACTTTGCGGCTGGCATTGTGGTGGGGGAGCTAGGCACGTCGGCAGTTCGAGCGGAGGACTTGAAAAAGGCCATCTTGTGAACGAGGACCACAGCGTGGAGTGTGGAGTGTAGAGTTAAAAGTTGATGGTCTCGTAGAAAGTCGTCACCCCGTTAAAAAACGGGGTCCATGGGTTTCATAACCGCTTGAGAACACTGGATTCCGGTGCCTGCCCCGGACCCGATCCGGGGTTCGCCGGAATGACGGAAAGAGAGCATTTTCGAGTTTTTACGAGACCATCAAAGTTAGATCGGAATTTTTCAATCATCAATCGACAATCGACAATCATCAATCCAACGAAGAGTTCCGTATGAGTCACCCGCATCCACCGGAAAAGGTCCGGCTCATCGCGAGCCTTTTTTCGCCCGACAGTGGCGTTATTGACCGGGCAATCGCTCAGCTCTCGGAGATATACGGATCTGTGGAATGGGTCAGCCCCGAGATGTTCTTTGACCGTACACGGTATTATGCAAGGGAGATGGGATGGCCCCTTTACCGCCATTTTGTTTCCTTTGAAGAACTGATATCACCCGAGACCCTTGTGGAGGTAAAGCTGACGACAAATGTCGTTGAAAATGAATACCTCGTCC
This sequence comes from uncultured Desulfobacteraceae bacterium, assembly GCA_964409475.1. GTDB lineage: Bacteria > Desulfobacterota > DSM-4660 > Desulfatiglandales > Desulfatiglandaceae > AUK324. Next base: position 33,254 of record CAYPDL010000028.1, read on the forward strand.
AGGGAAATCGGCGGATCAATATCGATCCGGGCTATATCTCCCTGGAAAGGCTGGTTTTAGCCACCGGAAAAAACTATATCCACCGGGTCTATCTGGCCAAGGGAATTTTCGCAGACTTGACCCTGGTTTTCAAGAGGGGGAGTTTCAGGCCCCTGGAATGGACCTATAGGGACTACTCGGCTCCGGAGATGATAGCGGTTTTCAACGAACTGAGGAGCGCCTACATGGAAAAACTAAGGGAGATAAGACGCATTGATTAAAAGCATGACGGCATTTGGAAGCGCAGCCTTCCAGCAGGGGGGGGATAGGCGCTATGTGGCTGAGATCCGGTCGGTTAACCATCGTTACCGCGATATTGTCCTGCGCCTTTCCAGGAACCATCAACCGCTCGAGGAGGGGCTCCGGAACATCATTTCATCGAGAACCAGCCGGGGCCGCATAGAGGCGTCCTTTCAAATAGAAATGAGCTGTGAAGCCCCCCCTTATGAGCTGGAGCTCAATCTCCCCCTGGCAGAATCCTATCTCAGGGTCTTCAAGCAATTGGCCGACCACTCCGGTCTTGACCAGGAGATGCGTCTGGAGTCCCTCCTTCAGATGAAAGATGTGATGCTTATCAAGTCAGAGACCGATGACATGGAGGAGGCACGGGAAGGTCTCCACGCGGCCTTGAACAGGGCACTGGACGCTTTGGAGGAGATGAGGATCAAGGAGGGGGAAGCCATTGTGAAGGATTTTGACAAAAGGCTCGAGCGGCTGGAGGCCTATGTGGACGCGGTGTATAGGCGGGCCCCCGAGCTGCCCGAAGTGTATCAGAAGCGACTGACCGAAAGAGTCGGCAATCTGCTCAACGGGGTTGAGGTGGATCCGGCCAGACTTGCGCAGGAGGTGGCCTTTTTGGCAGATCGATCCGACATTACAGAAGAGATTGTCCGCGCCAGAAGCCACCTGAAGCAGTTCCGCGACTATCTTTTGAGTGACGACGCCGTGGGCAGGAGACTCGATTTTTTGCTCCAGGAAATCAACAGGGAGGTGAATACTCTCGGCGTAAAGGCCTCGGATACCGCCATATCGCAGATTGCCGTGGAGATGAAGGCCGAGCTTGAAAAACTGCGGGAACAGGTCCAGAATGTGGAATGAAAGGAGTTGGGGTTATGAGTTCAAGACTTGTCAATATCGGTTTCGGGAATTCGGTCGTATCCAGGCGCGTCATTGCCATCATCTCTCCAAACGCAGCCCCGGTAAAGCGTCTGCGCGATGAGGCCCGGGATGAGAAACGGCTGATTGACGCCACCCAGGGAAGACGCACCCGGTCCGTGCTTATCACCGACAGCAATCACGTCATTCTGTCATCCATACAGTCCGAAACCCTTGCACAGAGATTCAACCCGGAAGGCGCTCTGAGTATGCGCAACCTTGATGAATAGATATGTCGGAGACATTATTTGTTATTTCAGCCCCTTCCGGGGGAGGCAAATCGACCATTGCGGCAGCCGTCCGGCAGCGGGTGGACGGTTTGGGCTATTCCATCTCCCATACGACCCGCAAACCGAGAAGAGATGAACAAGATGGGGTGGATTACCACTTTGTGGACGAGAGGTCCTTCACAAAGATGATCGATGAGGGTGCCTTTCTGGAATGGGCCAGGGTCTATGATCACCTCTATGGGACCTCTTTGTCGGGGATCCGGGAACTGACGGCGTCGGGACGCGACATCCTCCTGGATGTGGATGTCCAGGGAGGACGGAACATCAAGACCCGGTTTCCGGAGAGCGTTCTTATCTTTCTGCTCCCACCGTCTTTGGAGGTGCTCGAACAGAGGCTCAGGGAACGGGGCACAGACGATGACGGGGTCGTCAGGGGCCGGATGGATCAGGCCGCGGACGATATCAAAAATTGCGTGTGGTATGACTACATCGTTGTCAATGATAGGCTGGAAAAGGCCATCGATGAGACGCACGCCATCATCATATCAGAATGCTGCCTCACAAAGCGGCAATTGCCTAAAATCAAAAGAATGTTTGATCTTTGAGTGACTAATCCGGCACAGGCACAACCAACAAAGGCCTCACACAAAGCCACAAAGCCGCAGAGATTTTCTTGTTTTTTTGTGACAGGATTATAGGGAACAAAGCACTAACTCGCCCAAGGCGAACCGAAACTTTAGGCATTTTAGGCAGTTCAAACTTTAGGCACTTTTCCCGGTTATCCGGCTTACGTGGAAGGAATGGCCAGCATCCGGTCCACCGCGCCTTTTGCCCTTATTCGGATTGCTTCAGGGACCCGCACCTCGGGCCCCAGGGATTCAAGCGCTGAGAGGATCTCTCTCAAGCCGATTTTCTTCATGTCCGTGCAGATCATGCGGGGATCGGCCGGGATAAAGTGCTTGCCGGGATTCGCCTTTGAAAGGGGGTGGAGTATCCCCACCTCTGTTCCGATGATGAACTCATTGTTCTTAGAGTTGCGGGCATAGGCGATCATGCCGGAGGTGCTCTTCACCTCATCCGCCAGGTCGAGGACCTCGGGGGGGCATTCGGGGTGTGCCAGAAAGAGGGCCTCAGGATGGGCCGATTTGACCTTCCTGACCTGGTCCACGGTCAGGTTGTTGTGGATGGGGCAATATCCGTCCCAGTACGCAATATTTCTGCGGGTATGCTTTTGGGTGTACTGGGCCAGATTCCTGTCGGGCGTCATGAAGATCTGACGGTCCGGATCCACGGAATTGGCCACCTGGATGGCGTTGGCCGATGTGCAGCAGATATCGGATTCGGCCTTGACCTCGGCCGTTGTGTTGACATAGCTGATCACCACCACGCCTGGGGGCGTGGCCAGTTCTCTTTTTTTCTCCAGAAGTTGGCGGGCAGTGATCATATCCGCCATGGGGCACCCCGCGTCAAAGGCCGGGAGGAGAATCTTTTTGTCAGGACAGAGGATGGATGCGGTCTCGGCCATGAAGTGGACCCCGCAGAAGACGATCACCGCTGCATCGGTGTGAGAGGCCTTGATGGAAAGCTCTAAGGAGTCGCCGCACAGATCTGCCAGGTCCTGCACATCAGACCGCTGGTAGTTGTGGGCCAGTAAAATGGCCTTTCTCTCATAAAGCAGGGCCTTGATCCTGTTCGAGAGTTCCTTTGATTCATCCGCGATCCCTGCTGACGTTTCCATATCCACGCTCTCCCTTCATTGAATTGTAACTGAAATTTTCGTAACACGTTAGGCACGTGAAAAGGGCCGGTGGGGGTTTCTTTTTCAAAGGACGCAACAAAGAATTCCACAGACCGGGGAACGCCCCCGTGGTCTTAAATACGCTTCGGAACAGGCAG